>JALYSC010000526.1 GCA_030855005.1 Bacteroidota bacterium
CGAATATTGGTGCCCTCACCATACACTGGCAAAGGCATCTGATGAATGATATTGCGGATCATCAGTGGGATCAGTTTTTCGGGAAACTGATTTGGTCCGTAATTATTACTACAATTACTGATAACTATCGGTAATCCATACGTATGAAAATACGCACGCACCATATGATCACTAGCCGCTTTTGAAGCAGAGTACGGACTGCGCGGGGAGTATGGTGTTTGTTCAGTAAAATATCCTGTCTCACCTAATTCCCCATATACCTCATCAGTAGATACATGATAGAAGCGTCCGCTTACATTTTTTTCTTTCCAGAATTTTCTCGCAGTATCTAATAGTGTGCCTGTGCCAAGCACATTCGTTCGTACAAATGCCAACGGATCTTCAATAGATCGATCCACGTGTGATTCCGCTGCAAGGTGAATGATACCGTTAACATTCGCCTCGGCCAGGATTGAATGTACGAGGGCAGCATCATTGATATCGCCTTTGATGAAATCATAATTTGGCTTGTCTTCAATATCGCGAAGGTTATCCAAATTGCCGGCGTAGGTCAGGGCATCCAGATTAAGGATCATATAATCGGGATAGCGGTTGACGAGTCTTCGGATGACGTGTGATCCGATAAATCCTGCTCCACCTGTGACCAGGATTGATTTAAGTGTATCGCTCATGTAGGTTTAGGTTTGAAGGGTAAAAATAAGTTTTAATAACAGCTTCCCTTGTACCGGTATTTCACAGGTACCAGTAGATTGCTTTAATTCGTGTGAAAATAAAAATGCTCCACATTGTGTGTTCAAGTGAAAACCACTAAAAGTATCCTTGCGGACGGCGACCATCCTGTAAGCTTCGCTGAATTATTCTTCGATCTCGTTTTCGTATTTGCGATTACTCAGGTGGTGCATCTCATCCATGGTTCTTTTGATCTTGTGCACGTAGGCAGGGCGATCCTTGTTTTCTGGTTGGTCTGGTGGGCGTGGACGCAATTTTCATGGGCGCTTAATGCTGCCGACACTCGAAACCGTTTGGTCCAATTAGGGACTCTGCTGGCAACAGCTATTGCATTCTTCATGGCGGTCAGTGTTCCTGAATCTTTTGGCAAGTCTGCTTTATGGTTTGCCACTGCCTATGTTGGAGGGCGATCCATTGGTTTGATTATTTATTTATGGATTACCTGGGCGAATCCCTCAATGAGATCTGCTGTCAGATTATTTGCCAGTTTATCGTTGGCAGGATTGTTGGCTGTCATGGTGGGTGGATATCTGGGCGGGAATATTCAATACTGGTGTTGGGGTCTTGCAATTTCATTTGATGTCATAGCTGCCATTGCAGCGGGGGGAAGTGAATCCTGGAATCTCCATCCGGGACATTTTTCAGAGCGTCATGGACTCTTTGTGCTTATTGCATTGGGTGAAACACTCATTATTGCTGCGAGTGCTGTAACTGAAGAATATTGGAATGGATACTTACTACTTGTATCCTTATTATCTGGCGGACTTACATGTTGCTTATGGTGGATATATTTTTTTAGAGCTAAAGAAAAGTTAGAGCATGCTATGGCTTCGAAGAGGGGAGGAGAGCGGTCCCAATTGGCACGTGATGTTTATAGCCTTCTTCATTTTCCACTTTTGTGCGGACTTATCATTTATGCTTATGCCATTGAAGAGGCAATGTTACATTCGGTTGGTGCAATGACTTTAGCGGCAAGGACGGCACTTTCACTGGGCATACTGATTTTTTCGTTTGGTATTGTATTAACCAATATACGTGCTACAGGTAAGTTACTCACAGGAAGAACCATTATGACAATGTGTACTGCCGCAGCAGTTTATTTTTTTGGAAATTTGCAGACCTGGCAGAGTCTTGCCATTGCACTTGTTGGTCTATTGCTTGTGTGTGTTTGGGAAGAAATTGCACCTTTGGATTCAGTAGAGCATGTTGAGGGGGTGAGAATTGAGTAAGACCAGAAAGTATGTTAGATTTTATAATTTTTTTAATTGTTGCTATAGGATATCTGTTTTTGTCATCTATTATAATTCTTCATGGAATTCAATAATAATATTGGGCGGGGAAATTGATTTGAAGCATATTAGTGTCTACTCTGCTCACCATCAAAATGGATTTAGGGGATATCCGGAGGATCAATATTGATCGGCATCGTAGCCATGTTGATGTGTTGCATCGATTGATGGTTTCTTTTCCTAATTGGTTATACAACCACATTCCTGTAGTTTTTCAGAATAGTTAAAACGGATTTAGGGGATATCCGCTGAATCAATAATGGTGAGCATGGCAGCCATTTATTAGATTTTAGATGAGACTTTCTACGCAGAAATTATACTTCAAAGCTCTGGTTTTCTATTTTTAATAAAAGTGAAAATGGATTTAGGGAATATCCGCTGAATCAATATTGATGGCCTGTGTAGCC
>JALYSC010000127.1 GCA_030855005.1 Bacteroidota bacterium
GGTAAAGAGTATTGATTTTTTCATAAAAAGCAAACATTTGTGGGTTTAATAATGTCAAAGTAAACAGGTAAAAGTCGGTTTCCCGGGGAGGGTGTCAGGTGCAACCAAAGCGAATGGTATTGAAAAAACCCGGGTAGGCAGAGAGGAAGACGACGGTAAGGATCTTAAAAAAAAGATCTACATGTTCCTGACTCTTAACAGATAAGAATAGGGATCGTCTGAAACCGGGGGGTTAATTCAAAAACAAAAACTTTGTAACAACTAACTATACTTATCCATTTCCAAATTCAACAAACCTTTTGTCAGTAAGTTTTCACTTTAACCAAAGATGATTTGCCTGGTTTGGGAGCATAATCTACACAAATAATCTTATACGCTCCGAGTGTTAATTTTAACAAATAACAATCCTATTAAAACAAGGACTTTGAGCCTCCGGGGGAAGGATAACAGATCTCAGGCTATTTCTATTTGCGCTGAATGTGACCCTGATGTGGTATAGCCAACACGGGCGATTCAGAATACTTCTATTCTTGCAAATATTCAGAAAACCTGCACTCGAAAATCCTATTCAGATTGTAACGGTTAGGATAGCGGGGCATTGCCCTTTAAAAGATTGTGTTTTCCTTTACTGATGGTCTACATTTCGTAGCTGCAAAGAATATTACCCGATGCGAACTCAAAAATAGCTACTGTGGTATCCGGCTTATTCGCGAAAAATCCAGTTTTATGGCCAAATCTCTAAAGTCTATCGAACAACAACCCTCTACCTGTCTATAAGGAATCACAGGTCTTATTTTGAATGCATTGACATCACTACCGCTTTCTAAAAATATGAGGCGGAAACCGCCGGTGTCAATATATTACCCTTTGCGTGTGATCTGTACTTGCATAAATACAAAAAGGGGTAATGTGATTTAATGTGTTTTAATATAATTATTTAACGGAAGTAATTTTATGCGTTTCTTTTCCTATATCAAAATGGTCCCCCTCCGATTTGCCACGCATAGCGTTGTATGCGGGAGAATCTGTAGAAATACAATAGAGATCAAAACCATCGATCGGCTGTGCTGAAAGAGACAAGCCAATAAAAAAAATATTTTTATCCGTATTGACAAGTGCTCCAGGTTCCACGATACTGGAAACTTTATTGGCGAATCCCTGTAATTTAGAAAGCTGATTATTTGCCTGGTCAAGCTGAATTTGCATCTGCATTTTCAGATCCCTCTGTTCGGACTGCTGTGAGTAATCCTCCGGATCCATGGTGTCGCCTTCATCGAGATTGGCGCCAGCTTCATAATCATTAAGTGCGCTTGTGAGTTCGTGTATATTGTTGCGTAATGTGTGCTCAATCCGTCGCAGGATATCGTTTTTGTTCATTGTATTGATTTAAGTAATAGGAAGGTAAAAGAAGGGATTAATCATCAAACCTGAACAACATCGATCGCACCAAGCAAGTGGTATTAACTTCGATAAAACCATTGGTGTTCAATACTGTTAGCTAAGTTTTAACTACCAAAATAACAAATTATGGCCAACGAGCGCTTTCCTATAACTATGAATGAGGCGGTTAAGCGATTTGAGACGTCAGCCGGGGAGGAGATGGCCTATATAGACTACCGGTGGTATCAGGAGACACTGGTTTTATTGTATGTGTTTGTTCCTGAAGAATTTCGCGGAAAGGGATACTCACAAGCACTAATTGAATATGCTTTAAACTTTGCAAAAGAGAAAAATATAAAAATCACTGTTTATTGTTCATACATCGCGCGATACATGCGTCTGCATCCGGAATATGATTTTTTACTTGAGAAAAAAGCATCTTAAGGGTCACTAACTGCTCTTCTCTATGATTTCCTAAATTCACCACATGATTCACTATTCTACACTTTCTGAGGCTATCAATGGGCTTCACAAAGAAGGTTATACGCTAGACTTTAATCTGAAAAATCATTGTATTGAATGTGTTGCCATTGATCTGACTATACATCCTGAAGCATTTAATGTCGATAAATATTATCGGTTTGAAGGGATTAGTGATCCAGGTGATAACTCGATAGTGTATGCTATCTCGGCGGAGACGGGTGAGAAAGGTGTGCTCGTGGATGCTTACGGGATGTATTCTGAAAGTTTGACGCCTCAGATGATCCGTAAGTTGACAGTGGAGGGCGAAGGCATTTGAGGCATTAAAATATGGCTGTTTTTTGGTTAAAATTAAATTTTTTATAGGCGTTATTTTATGCGTAATTTATTCTAATTTAATTAATTACATATTCAATAAAATATTAATACAGTAGTATATTCACAATTAACTTCATTTCCCTGATTTGCGGGGGTATTTTCGCATCCTTTCCAACACCAACTCCTACATGGAAATACTGCTCATCATTATCTTCATTGTCGGCTATACAGCTATCGCTTTCGAACATCCGCTGCGGCTTAATAAAGCTGCATCCGCCTTGTTGACCGGTGGTTTGTTATGGACGTTGCTGATCCTCTCTGTACCTGACTATCACTTCATCAATGAAGAATTGATGCATCACCTGGGTGAAATAGCATCAATAGTTTTTTTTCTATTGGGTGCCATGACCATTGTGGAGCTGATCGATGGTCATAATGGATTTGATGTGATTACACGGCAACTTAGCACGACGAATAAAAGCAAATTACTAATCATCGTTTCCTTCATCACCTTTTTTCTTTCCGCATTGTTGGATAATCTGACGACGTCTATTGTGATGACATCGCTTTGTATCAAGCTTATTAGTGATCGGAATAACAGGTTATTATTTGCGGGGATTATTATCATCAGTGCTAATGCAGGTGGTGCATGGTCTCCATTGGGTGATGTGACAACGACGATGTTGTGGATTGGAAACCAAGTGACCGCTTTAAATATAATAAAGACGCTTTTTATTCCAAGTGTATTTGTAGCGCTTGTACCAACCTTGATCCTCAGTTTGAAAATGAAAGGGCAACAAATCACTACCCCCAATTCTGAGCCTTCGGAGAATGCCGAAAATGGTCACAAGGAAAGTAAATACATCCTCATAATGGGTGTCTTGTTATTGCTTTTTGTGCCTGTGTTCAAAACGTTGACGCATCTGCCTCCATTTATGGGGATGCTAATTGCGCTTGCCATTATGTGGGTCTATATTACGATTCTTCATCAGCGGGCTCAGCAGGGGCTATATAAGAAACTGTCGGTAGCTGCTGCTCTCCAACGGATCGATAGCTCCAGTATTCTTTTTTTCTTAGGGATCCTTCTTGCGGTTTCTGCGCTTCAATCTGCTGGTATCCTGCCATTACTTGCAACGTATCTGAATGATACGCTGGGTAATGATTATTTGATTGGAATTGCTCTGGGTCTTCTTTCTGCCCTTGTGGATAATGTGCCTTTAGTAGCAGCTGCGCAGGGTATGTATGATTTAACTACCTATCCTACGGATCATCCGTTCTGGGAGTTCCTGGCGTTGACGACCGGGACAGGGGGTAGTTGTATTATCATTGGATCTGCTGCGGGTGTGGCGGTGATGGGTATTGAGCAAGTTGACTTTATATGGTATTTGCGTAAGATAACCTGGCTTGCACTGATCGGATTTGCAGCGGGAATAGGGGTTTTTCTATTGCAACTCGGGTTAATGTAGAATGAAAGTAAATTCTAAAAAAGCAAAAAAGAAGAAACGTTTTCTTTCGTTTAAGAACGATTAAAGGGATTTTATTATTAATAATCTGATAAATACATATATGTTAAATATCTAATTCTTACGTATATTCAAAATTTACTTTTTTCTATATTCTGAGTTATTGATACACACTCTACCCCATTTCCTTCCCTTTCAAGCCTATTCCTCCACCCTTCTCCCAAACATTACCCCCACCCCATTTGTACTATAAAGACAACCGCTGCTTCTGATGCCCAACAGTCAATAACGTGACCACAGCACCCTTGAAAGCCATCTACTGCAGCCTCATTTTTTAATGACCATTTAACCACAACAATAGGTGACGAGTAATCCTATCCAGGATTTTTTTTCCCAAATCAGGATACCCTTCCTGGGCGAAAACCTCCTGCGCAAATACGAAAATGACAAATCACCACTACGCGCTGAGATTTTCACCACCCTTCAACTCGAACAATATGCCACCTCACTGGCAGCCCAACACTTAGTTGCAAAAGGTGTCGGACCAGAACCATTGATAAAACGTCTCAATGAAAATGAAGAGATCCTCATCGAGGTGAGAAGCCTCGTAGTAGAATCTGTAAATGAAAATCACCCCACCACGCCGGCAGCAGAATGGCTCCTTGATAATTTTTACCTGATCGAAGAACAAATCCGAATCGGGAAAAAACATTTTCCAAAAGGCTACAGCGAGACACTTCCAAAATTATCAAAAGGCCTTCTCGCAGGATATCCAAGAGTATACAGCATCGCCTTGGAAATTATCTCCCACAGCGATGGACGCGTCGACCTCGATAACCTCTACGCATTCGTCAATGCATATCAAAAAGTAGCACCACTCAATCTTGGTGAATTGTGGGCCATCCCTATCATGCTGCGATTGGCCCTGATTGAAAATCTGCGAAGACTCGCTGCACAGATCGCCATCGATCGCCTCCATAAAAATCTCGCTGACTCATGGGCCGACCGCATGATCGATGTGGCTGAAAAAGATCCGAAGAGCCTGATTGTTGTCACCGCCGACATGGCACGCTCCGATCCACCCGTGGTAAGCTCTTTTGTTGCAGAGATCACGCGCCGCCTATTAGGCAAAGGACCCGCACTGACGTTACCACTCACCTGGATCGAACAACGATTGTCCGAGAATGGACTCACAACCAATAGTCTCGTGCATCAGGAAACACAAAAACAAGCTGCAGCACAAGTCTCGATCAGCAATAGTATTGGTAGCCTCCGCTTTTTAAATAATACCGACTGGCGTGATTTTGTAGAAAATACCAGCGCAGTCGAACAAATCCTTCGTAACGATACGAATGGCACTTATGAACGAATGGATTTTTTCACACGCGATCATTACCGCCATGTCGTTGAGCGTGTAGCATTACGTAGTGAATTACCCGAAACAGCAATTGCATCGATCGCGATTAGTCTTGCTAAAAGTGAATCCTCTTATTTAAATGTAGATCCACGTCATCAGCATGTTGGATATTATTTAGTGGGAAATGGTTTACGACAGACTGAAAAAAACGCAGGGATCAAATTAAATAGCTTACAAAAATTCAGATCATCCGTCTGCTCGATCCCATTTTTCTGGTACGGCAATTCGATTATCATCATTACCCTGGTGTTGACCGTTTTATTGGTTCATCACGAATATAAACAGGACATCAGTACCGGGTGGCTTGTTGTAGCCGGGCTCATTTTTCTTTTTGCAACAAGTTACCTCGCCACCGCCATTGTCAACTGGATTGCAACGATACTAATCAAACCGGATTTTCTACCCCGGATGAATTATGCCTACGGTATTCCACCCGAATCAAAAACATTTGTGGTAGTGCCTACCCTGTTTGGAAGTATTCCCGAACTGGAAGGCCTGATCGAAACCATGGAAGTTCGTTATCTCTCCACCCGCCAGGAGAATCTCCATTTCGCATTGTTGACAGATTTTAAAGATGCAGTCTATGAAATCAACGATGAAGAAAAGAAATTGCTCGTCTATGCCGATCAACGCATCAGAGAAATCAATAAAAAATATCAGCGCGAATCCAATGATGCGTTTTTTCTTTTTCATCGTCCCCGCAAATGGAATGAAGCAGATAAGATCTGGATGGGGTATGAACGTAAGCGCGGGAAACTAGGAGATCTGAATGCATTATTGCGTGGCCACAGTGACAATGCCTTTCAGATGATCGTTGGTGACCAGGATATCCTGCAGCAGGTTAGATATATTATTACACTCGATGCAGATACCCAGTTACCCCGCGAGTCTGCATGGAAGATCGTAGGTACGATTGCACATCCGCTAAATCAACCATTTTTTGATGTTAATAAAGGGAGAGTTACTGCTGGTTATGGTATCCTGCAGCCAAGAGTTGCCACAAGTCTGCCGGAAGGATCAGGTTCATGGTATTCCCGAATTCACGCAAGTGATTTTGGAATCGATCCATACACGCGCGCTGTCTCTGATGTGTACCAGGATGTATTGAAAGAAGGATCATTCATCGGGAAGGGAATTTATGATGTAAATGCATTCGAACAGGCAGTGGGTAACCGTTTTCCTGAAAACAGGATCTTAAGTCATGACCTGCTCGAAGGATGTCATGCACGCTCAGGCCTAACGACTGATGTGCAGTTGTACGAAGAATATCCATCTGCATATCTCGTCGACATGAAACGCCGCCATCGTTGGATACGTGGAGACTGGCAGATCGGCAGATGGTTATTTCCACGGGTTCCTGCACCAGGAAAAAAAACACAGAAGAATGTTTTGTCAGCAATATCCCGCTGGAAAATATTTGACAATCTGCGTCGCAGTCTTGTGCCCCCCGCATTCTTGTTGATGTTTTTATATGGTTGGATCATCTCAGATACACCATGGTTCTGGACGTTCACAGTGATCGGGATTATCCTTCCTCCATCTATCTTTTCATTTACATGGAATATCCTCAACAAGTCGAAAGATATTGAATGGGCTAATCATGTAACTGCTGCAGTAGAAGCCCTCATCAATTCTGTGCTGCAACATATCTGGACGATCATCAGCCTACCATATGAAACGCATGTCAATCTCGATGCCATATCCCGCACACTTTGGAGAATGTATATTTCAAAAAAGAATTTATTGCAATGGGATCCTTTCGGTGCAACAAGTGGATTAAAAAGCCTTCCAAGCCACATAACGAAGATGTGGATCGGTTCCGCAGGAGGAATAGCATTATTTCTTTTCCTGTCTTTAATTTCATGGCCTGCATTTATTGTAGCAAGTCCTATCGTGATCCTCTGGATTGTATCACCTGTTATTGCCTGGTGGATCAGCATTCCTTTAGCCCGAAGACAAACACACTTATCTAATCCTCAGCAGGTTTTTCTGCGAAAATTGTCACGAAAGACATGGGCCTATTTTGAACAATTCATCGGCCCGGAAGACAACTGGTTGCCTCCTGACAATTTCCAGGAATATCCAACACCCCGTATAGCTCACAGGACATCACCGACAAATATGGGTATCTCATTATTGTCTTCTTTGGCTGCTTATGATTTTGGTTTCATATCATCAGGCAAACTGGTCGAAAGGTGCAATAACGCGCTTGCTTCCATGCACAACATGGCGCGATATGAAGGGCATTTTTTTAACTGGTATGACACGCTTACGTTATCACCTCTCATGCCACGCTATGTGTCAACAGTGGATAGCGGGAATCTTGCAGCTTCATTGCTGGTCCTAAAAGAAGGTTTGTTGTCATTGCCCGATGATCCCATCATTCACATAAAAATACTTGATGGTATACAGGACACACTTTGGGTGCTGCGTGATAAAGTAAAAGATCCACTCATCCTGCAGAAAATGCAACGGGATCTCCAGCTGGCATGTGCGAATCTTCCTTTATCCATTTCTGGAGTAAAATTGCTTTTGGAAAAAACTATTGCCACGATCCAGGAAATCAATGTGTATGAAGGACGCCCGGAAGAAAGTGAAATAGATTGGTGGTTACAATCCTTTCTAAATCAATGCCAGGGTTCTTATGAGGATCTCATGTTGCTTATTGCATGGAAATTACCTGCAAATATTCCACCTATACTTATCGATATATTAACGATAGATACTGTAATCCCATCACTTTTTGATGTAGAACGAAAGACAACAACATTGCTTACCAGACTAAAGGAGGTAAAAGTAAATGAGCTTACAACAAACGAACAAGTATGGTTTAACGAATATCAAACACAACTGACCAGTGCACAGGCAGCAGCTAAAACAAGAATGGACCTCATCAATACCATGGTTACATCCTGTGTTGGATTTGCTGATTATGAA
>JALYSC010000527.1 GCA_030855005.1 Bacteroidota bacterium
GGGCTAAAGATATAACGGAAATATTGAATATTACACTACACCTTAAAAAAAATATTTATGTCTAAGTGATTGTTTTTTAGTTATTTAAATATATATATTAATAATAACAATAATATTTAGATTATATAATTGAAAAAAATCATGTGTTCCTTATTCTTTACCGATAAATTTTCGATACTCATCCAGCTGATCATTAGGCACAGCAATCGAAAGATGATAATAGACGATCTTCCACCCATTATCTCCCTTCTTGAGGATGCCCGTACTCCGACACGTACCCATCCATGTGTCCAACAATTCATCCATCCAGGCAGTCTTGCCACTATCATCGATTTCAAAGCTTCTGCTAAGTGGTGTAAAGTCCCACGCAGCATCTCTGTCAAAAAATTTCTTAGCCCATTCACGCAATTCATCCCGATGCCATCTTTCAGTTGGATCAGTACCTATATAAAGCGCCTCAGGTGTCATCGCTCCAAAAAATTTGTCCTCATCAGCTACTGCCGCTGCATGATGCCAGTCATTCATCAGCGAATCAAGATGCCGGATGGTTAGGTCTTCATCCACACAATCTGTTTTACGCCTTGTATCTGTGAGTAAAGAAATTTTCCATTGGTTTTGTACCTGGATCAGCTGAAAGCTATTGACCCCACAATGACTAAAGACACCTTCGAAGTAGAATTTATATGGAGCCCAAACAATAGCAATCCCTTCATCAACCAGAATATGCCAGCTGGTCAGTTTTTCTTCAATATCCTCCGGACCCATAGTAGCTACACTTCCCAGAAATTCATCCATCGAATCAGCTTTCGCACGTGGATGCCCTTTAGAATCGTAGGAATAGGTCATGAGCTGACCCGCAGGTAAAAAACACTTCCTTAGAGCCGCTGTATCTGCATTATACATACCCTGAAACATCCGGTCAATAACTGCTTTGATTTCCTGCTCCTGTGAAAAGCAATTACAGCAATAAAAGACCATAGCGATAAAAAGCACTTTCTTCATGATGCAATATTATGAGTGGAAAAATATTGAATACCTGACATGCGACAGTTGGATTTCGACCTGTCCGCATGAATGCCTGACAGGATGAAAGGATAAAAGTACCCGTTATGCTTAAGCTTTTAATTGTGGAAAAAAATGAAGCACCTCCTCAATTTCTGCTCCGAGATATGTGATCTGATGATGCACCGCTACCGGCCATGGATCATTCAGTGCAAAGCCCAGATAAGCTTCCATCTGAGGTCGTGATATACGGCTTACGTTTTCAAGCTTATCCCAGATCAAAGGATCCCATGAGACATCTTCCTTTATGTATTGATCCCGGTAAGCCTCTGCCGTCGCATGAATGGCGATGTTGTAATATCCTTTTTCAAGATGCCCCTTGAGTAGATGAGGGACAGAGAAAATCATAGTCCCATCCTCTGATTCTGTTTCAACAATGTGCACTTCTTCACTTTTACTAGGTGTGAGGAAAGGATGTTCGTAAAAAGCTATCCTGTCAAAAATATCATATCTAAAATCCTCCTGGTGAAGTGTGAGCAAAATACCATAGTAAGCCAGAATGAATTTCAAATCATCAGGCACCTGGTGTTCATTTTTATTGATAAACTCTTTTCTGAGGACCCATCTTACCATCCGATCCTGCATGAGTAATTGTTGATCTTGCGGCGACCTGGCATAATAAGGAGCTGTCATGAGCAGCATTTGATGCATACTGGGATCGAGCGTCTGAGGAACACCTCGTGTTGCAAGCTGATCAATCGGATGTTGAAATACGTAGGATAGAACCAGTATACCCAGGCTGATAGCAAGAAGCCAGATAAAGTCAGGTCGGTCTTTGAAAAAAATGAAATAAGCCCAGGCCAGGACAAAGGCAGCAGAGATGATCATAATTCTCCTGGACAGCATAAGCTCAAATTTATGGTGGAGGTAGTGAATTAAGAGGGAAAATACTACTTTTGCCTCCCCCAAGAGTCCAAGCGGCTCTTTTAGGTGAGGGTACCTTAGCTCAGATGGTAGAGCAACGGACTGAAAATCCGTGTGTCCCTGGTTCGATTCCTGGAGGTACCACAAAAAGACCCGCTCATGGCGGGTCTTTTTTATTTCCTGCTATCGTTATACGCTGCTGATATTCTTTGCGCCAATGATTTCATCTCCTCATCTGCAACTTGGACTCTTTCATTGGTAAAGGATAAGTCACCAATAGATTGCATGGGTACCAGGTGAATATGCGCATGAGGCACTTCCAGCCCTGCTACCATCAATCCAATACGCAGACAAGGCACATGCTCTCTTAGCACTTTCGCTACACCTTTGGCAAATATGTTTAGGTGTGAGAGGTACTCATCATCCAGATCGAAGATGTAGTCCACTTCCACTTTAGGGATTACCAGGGTATGGCCATAGACAATAGG
>JALYSC010000528.1 GCA_030855005.1 Bacteroidota bacterium
TATTTGTTGCGTTTAATGCAGCAACAGATGTTTTGACACCAGAATATTTTGGTGTTGTTGAAAATCAAAATCTTCATGCCATCAACCGCGCTGATCTTGTCATACTCTATTATGATGATTTTGAAATGGCTGCCAATACACTTGCTGATCACAGGCGTAATCACAGTCAATATCAGGTATCATCCATTCCGGTCAGCCAGGTATTTGAAGAATTTGGCGGAGGATCAAAAGATCCTTCTGCTATTCGCGATTTCGTTCGCATGATCTATTCACGCGATCCTCAATTCAGATATTTATTATTGTTAGGAGATGCGACTTATGATTATCTAAATAGAAGTCCTGAATTACCATATCAAAATTTTATTCCTGCTTTTGAAACGGAAGAATCACTGGATCCTATTCGTTCATTTCCATCGGATGATTTCTATGCTTTATTGGACGCGGAGGAAGGTAATACTCTAAAAGGAGCGCTTGACATTGGAGTGGGTCGTTTTCCTGTAAGTACACCTGAAGAAGCGATGGGCTTAGTGAATAAAGTTATTTACTATGACTCAAACCCTTCCACACTAAATGATTGGCGCAATAGGGTTGTGATGGTAGCTGATGATGAAGATTCCAATACTCACGTCAAGCAAACTGATGGCCTTGCTAATATTAAATCCAATCTTCATCCTGATCTGAATATTGCAAAAATATACCTTGATGCATATCCACAGGAATCTACTCCCGGAGGGGATCGATATCCTGCAGTCAATGAAGATCTTGATCTGAATATTAATAAAGGTGCTTTAACGGTTACTTATATTGGACATGGTGGTCAAAATGGATGGACCCAAGAAAGAATCTTAACTATCAACCAAACTCAATCATATAATAACCTTAATAACATGCCGCTTTTTATTACGGCAACTTGTTCGTTTGCAGGTTATGATGAACCAGGTTTCACAACGGCAGGTGAACATCTCCTGACTAATCCTGACGGAGGTGCCATAGGATTGATGACCACAGTCCGGGCTGTGTACTCCGGATCGAATGAGCGTCTGACCAAAAATGTACTCAACCTGGTCTATGATGAAGATCAGCCCGGAGTGTATCCTGGCATTGCTGAAATTCTTCGCAGATCAAAGAATGTAGGATTGGATTCAATTGATATTAATGCGCGGAAATTTACTTTATTAGGCGATCCTTCCATGAAACTCGCGATCCCCCGATATTCCGTGGGTGTCACTGAAATTAATGGTAAGCCAGCTGGTGGCCAACCGGACACACTTAGTGCTCTTGAAAAGTCAACAATTTCCGGTGTCGTCCGGAATGATAATGGCGAAACACTGACGTCTTTTAATGGTAGAATTTTCCTTACCGTTTTTGATAAAGTTCAGGTGCGAAAGACATTGGCCAATGATGAAGGGAGTGATATCATTCCTTTTAATACACAGGACAGACAATTATTTAAAGGAGCTGCAACCGTTAGCAATGGACTATGGACCATAGAGTTTGTCTTGCCTAAGGATATAGACTTCGCTTATGGAAGTGGCAAGATGAGTTTTTATGCGGAAAATGGTTCAACGGACGCAAACGGATATTTTACATCCTTTATCATCGGTGGTGTATCTGCAGATGGTTTAGCGGATGATCAACCTCCGGTCATTCATCTCTATATGAATGATGACAATTTTGTATCGGGCGGGATCACTGATGCTGAACCTCACATTTATGCAGTGCTGATGGACGATTTCGGGATCAATGTTTCCGGCACAGGTGTAGGGCATGACCTGGAGGCCATTCTTGATCAGGATGATAAAAACAGTCTGATTCTAAACGATTTTTATCAGGCTACATTAGATGATTACAGGCAGGGAGAAGTCAAATATCCACTTAAAGGTCTGGCACCAGGTAAGC
This sequence comes from Bacteroidota bacterium, assembly GCA_030855005.1. GTDB lineage: Bacteria > Bacteroidota > Bacteroidia > Chitinophagales > Saprospiraceae > Opimibacter. Next base: position 1,900 of record JALYSC010000528.1, read on the forward strand.
ATACACTAACGCTCACTGCCTGGGATCTTGCTAATAATCCAGGTGAGGCATTTATAGAATTCCTTGTGTTGGATGATGAAGGGGCTGTGCTCCAACATGTGCTAAACTATCCAAATCCGTTCACCACATCTACACGTTTTCAATTTGAACATAACCGCCCTGGGGTAGAAATGAACCTTCAGGTACTTATTTATACAATCACCGGTCGACTTGTCAAAACCATTGAACGTGAGGGATTTATCTCTGATGGGTACAGGATAGACGATTTACCCTGGGATGGACTGGACGATAGCGGAGGTCAACTTGCCAAGGGAATATATGTTTATAAGATTAAAGCTGCATACACAGGCAACGGAGGTAAAGAAATCGTTGAGAGTAAGGCTGAAAAGCTGGTCATTCTCCGATGAGCCTAAATATTATCTTTGCATCGTTTTTTAAAACAAAAAACTCAATTACATGAAGTTCGTTTCACTCATTGTCTCAATTCTTTTTGTCAGTCAACTGG
>JALYSC010000128.1:0-5722 GCA_030855005.1 Bacteroidota bacterium
TCCCTTCCCTGTTTATTTTAAAACTTGAATGGTATCAATTTTACCGCAATTTTGCAGTACTAAATGAATTCAAACGGCCAAAAACACATCTCGATTTTTATTGCTGATGACCACTCTCTCTATGTAGATACCCTGGTCATGGCTCTCCGGCAACAGCAATTGTTGCCGATAGAAGTACTTGGCACTGCCAGTAATGGAGAACAACTCATCAACCAGTTACAATTCCAAAAACCTGACATCTTACTTTTGGACCTTAATATGCCTATTCTTAATGGCCTGGAAGTCATGCCTATGGTGTTGGAGGATTTTCCTGACATCGATATCATCATCGTTACAAAGTATGATGATCCCAAGTTTGTTAAGGAATGCCTCCATGTTCGCCGCGTGTCAGGTTATATACTTAAGACAAGCAGCTTTTCTGAGCTTTTAGAGGGTATTTCAGCTGTTTCCGAAGGACAATCTTATATCAGTAGAAAACTTCAGTTATATCCTAAGAATGCCACAGAACAAGATTCTGCTTCTATGTTTGATGAATCTTTTATGTCAAGGTATAATTTAACAAGAAGGGAGCTGGAAATCCTTGGTTTGATTGCCCAGGCTAAGACAAACCTGGAGATAGCAGAAAATCTTTACATCAGTCCTCAGACTGTTGGAGCCCATAGAAAGAATATCATGCGTAAACTAAATATCTCTTCCATAGCAGGACTTGTGCGTTTTGCCATCGAAAACCAAGTTGGCTGAAAATCTTACAAAATTTCACTTTTTTGTTACAAAGGGTTGAAAATCCAAATTTTAAGTTACTTTTGAGTACCCTCCCACTAATTCATATTGGTTTATATTATTATTTTTAAACTGGATGCAGTTCCATTTTAAAATACTATTACCTTTTCGGCCATGAAATACAGATAACTCCTATAATCCTGCCAACTTATGAAACTATCTATTACCCTTTTATTTTCCCTCCTATTTACACTTTTGTTCGTCAAACCTCTCAGCGCTGAAGTCAATTGTTATAACGACTATATTTCGCCTGTTGCGATTTGCGATGCCCACATTATTGTTGCGCTGACCAATCAGGGAACAGCGAAACTTTACGCTACCGATATCGACGACGGCAGTTATGACAACTGTCATCTTGTTGAATACAAAGCCAGAAGAATGGTGAATGGTTGGTGCCCATACGGGGTAGCCGACGATACCCAATTCAGACCTTATGTTGAATTTTGCTGTGAAGATTTAGGAGGGCCTATTTGGGTTGTCCTGCGCGTAGTTGACGCACACGGCAATTGGAACGAATGTATGGCTGAAGTAACTGTGCAGGACAATGCTTCACCTAACCTTATCTGCCCGCCGGATATTACTATTTCCTGCTGCTTTTGGTTTAGCGAAGATGCTTTACATAATCCTTATAATCACACCTTTGGTACAGTAGTGACCAACGGCGCTCCCAGATTGCCAATCGTATTGGATGATGATTGCAATTCATGGTACTCTCAGCCTCACAACTGGGGTATAGATGGTATTGCCGGTGGTAGCGGTGCCTGCGGTGGTGGCTGGGGTAATAATGTTTGGGTAACCATTCCTGAAGTTATTGACTACAGAAATTCCTGCGGCGTAGGTGTTATTAAACGTAAGTTTTACGTTGAAGCGGGTAACTGGTCAGACTGGTGCTACCAGACGATCACCGTGAAAAATTATTCAACGAATAATTACTCAATCCATTGGCCATACGATTACACAGCCAATGCATGTCTGTATAACGAGTATGATGTAGATCCTGAACACATTCCAACTCCCTACGACAAGCCAACCATTCCTGGATATAGCGGATATGGAAATTCATGTAGCCTATTAGGTATTGCCCATGAGGATCTTGTATTCACATTTAATGATGGAGCCTGCAAGAAAATATTACGTGAATGGACTGTGATCGACTGGTGTGTATATCAGCCCAATAATCCTTGGAGCCCCGGCATCTGGAAGCATACACAAGTAATCAAACTGATGAATGCCACTCCTCCTCACTTCGTTTACGCATGTCCTGAGCACATTGTGGTAGATGGGTATGAGCCTTATTGCCAGGGTCGCTATTACGAATCTCCTCACGTAGAAGATGATTGCACTCCTACAGAACATTTGAAATGGGATTATAAGATTGACCTTAATAATGATGGTTCTTACAATATATCCTATGCAGGAGAAGGAGCTCCAGTTGTAGACAAAGTTTTACCCTTAGGTTGGCATAAGATTCTTTGGAATGTTGGCGATGCCTGTGGTAATTACACTACTTGTAGCTATAAGATCCATGTCATCGACAAAAAAGCACCATCACCTATTTGTTACTACGGACTTTCAACAGTCGTAATGCCTCTGGGAGGTATGGTAACTATCTGGGCTAAGGATTTTAATGCATCCAGTAACGATAATTGTACCCCTCAGAACAAACTCAAATATTCATTCTCAGCTAACGCATGGGAAGCATCAAGAACATTTACATGCGATGATATTGGTACTGTGCCAATTCAGATTTGGGTACATGATGAATATGGTAACAAAGATTATTGCACCACTTTCATCAAGATAAATGACAACTCCACCTTCTGCGAAAGCATGCATCTTGTGCAGGGTCTGGTATCCACCTCGCAAGGAATTCCCATTCCACAGGCAGACGCCTCGATGTACAAAATCATGCCTGACCAATCATTGGATCAGGATAATGCAGAAGATAAATCAAATACACAGGGACAGTTTTCTCTTGGATTTGGAACTACTCAGTATGACCGTATGATCAAACTGGCAAGAAACGGCAAACCACTTGAAGGTATGTCAACACTAGACTTTGTTGCCTTGCAGCGTCATGTCAATGGTGCCCAACAAATAACCGATCCATATAAATTATATGCTGCTGACCTGGATGGTAATGGCCGTGTAGGAGCTAATGACTTGCTTTTATTAAGAAATGCTCTTTTAGGTGCGTATCAGCTTCCTTCCTATAAAGGCAAATTGAACTGGGAATTCTTCTCTGCTTCATGCGCTGCTACGACATTAAATGAACTGGTTAGCGGTGTTTGCTCCAATGGAGTCAGTATAGATCATAATGGTACTTTCCCTGCTGTTGCTAATTTCAAAGCAGTCAAAATGGGAGATGTGAATGGTGATATGGTCAATACAGCCTGGAACATTTCAACACGTACTACCTCCGATGTCCAGCTTCAGGTCCGGATCAATGAATCAACAGGCTCAACTGATTTTATTGCATCAGATAATATGGAAGTTTATGGATTCCAACTTTCTATAGTTGCCACTGACCTCAATATTACCTCAGGTGCTTTACCAGTATCAGAAAATAGTCTGGCTGTTGATAAAGAAGGCAACAGTAGGATAAGCTGGGGTCAATCCGAAGCTTTAATCGTTCATAAGGGTGAAGTATTGTTTACCATCGATAACTTGCCTTCAGGACTTTCTATCGAAGAATTGCTAACGGTTAATGGCGAAAGTCTTTATCCTGAGATGTACACAGCCAATCTGAAAAATGAACGGATCGCCTTGGTACCATTCAAATCTGCAGGTGCAGATGTGTCCTATGAATCGAAAGTAACTCCTAACCCTTTTACAGAAACTACTACTCTTGAGGTGACCATTCCTGCAGGTGAAGAGTTCTTTGTAACGCTTTTCGATATCAAGGGCGAAGAATTACTCAGCCGCAAGTACGTGTCTTATACTAATAAAGCAGAGATCCAGATAGGTAGTGATGTAATCACGCTTCCTGGCATCTATTATTACAGAGTGAAATCATCTATTGGCGAGTTGACTGGAAAGTTCGTGCGTCAATAGGGGAAAATCGACATTTTAACCCCCTTTGCCCCGCAAGGTGAAAAACCAATAAAGGATCCCGGATTTATCCCGGGGTCCTTTTTTTAATGCCTTACCCAAGGCATAATCGTGTTCATTCACAGTTTTATTAAAGTTTTTTGCCATTTTTGTCTCCCGATCACCCCCAATTCACCGACTAGCCAGCTTCTCCCTCTTTTGAATCGTTGATTAATGGTACAGTTTTAGCTGTTAAGGCTTACCTGGTGCCTGCATTCCGCCAGTAGATATTGCAATTTATATTACTATATTTGTGGCTGATTTGCTTAAGCTTAAGTTTTTATACATTTTATAACCCGATTTCTAATGAGTAAATCCATACTAGGCCTACTACTCTTTTTGCTCACCGCAGGCATCACAAGAGCTGAACAACCTATCTTCAATATCAGCACGACAGAAGGCAACCCAGGTGAAACTGTCGAAATCGATTTTTACGTCGATAATTACACTAACATCATCAGCGCACAGTTTTCCGTCAATTGGGATCCTACAGTAATTGATTTTGTTTCAATTAAAAATCTCAACAGTGCCGTTACCGGCCTGTCACCAGCTAATTTTAATGTTGAAGACTTTATCGATGAAGGTAAATTCGCATTTACTTGGTTTGAAGCATCCCTTAATCCAATTTCACTACCGGACGGTTCCCTCTACTTCACAGTAGAATTTATGATCGTAGGTGATCCCTGCGACAGATCGAATGTGGCCATCACCAATGATCCAACAGAGATTGAAGTTTCTGAACCCGGTGAAATTCAGGTCGGACTTCAATCCAATATTGGAAGAGTAGAAGTTCCAGGAACAGGTTGTTCTGAAGATATTCAGCTTGTCGGAAATTCAGTGGTAGGATCTTGTGGGTCTACAACTTGTATACAATTCACAGTAGAGAATTTTACTGATGTAGGTGCGATAGAATTTTCACTTGCATATAATCCTGCCGTTCTTCAATTCGATAGAATACAAAATTTCGCTTCGCTCCTTGCATTCGGCACAGGCAATACAAACCTACAGGCTCCTGGCAACATAAGGATTGTATGGTTTAATGGAAACGCTCAAAACGAATCGCTCCCTGATGGGACAGTTCTATTCGAAGTCTGTTTTGATGTGATCGGCACAGGTGGACAATCCAGCACAATCACTTTCGGTACCAGCCCAAATCCGATGTTTTCCGACATCGATGGTAATCCATATGCTACAAGCATTGTTCCTGCAAGTATTACAGCGCAGTGTGCGCTAGAAGGTTTTGCTTTTATTGCAGATACCGTTTGCACCAATCCTGGAGGATTAGCTTGTATCCCTATTAAAGTCAATGATTTCGATGATATTATTGCTTTTGGGTTTAGCATGAATTGGGATTCAACAGTATTTGAATTTGATCATCTCGAAGGATTTAATCTGGCAGGATTGGGAACTGATTTATTTGGTACTCCGGCTAATCAGGATATTGACGAAGGCATGCTCACGGTAGTCTGGATCGATCTCAGTCTCGAAGGTGTAACGGTTCCTGATTTTACTTCCATCTTCACCGTATGTCTCAGAGCTGTTGGACCGGCAGGTTCCGCAACACCTTTTAACTTCACAAGCAATCCATTAGATATCGAAGTGCAAAATGCAGCGGATAGTATTATAGTGCCTGCGTTATTACAAGGTCGTGGAGAAATCAAAGTTAATTGTGACGCGTGTTCGATCAGTTACACACTTAATGCAACTTCTCCGGATTGTCCACGTGAAGAAAATGGTTCATTAGATCTTTCAGTAGATTCTGGTAATTGTCCGGGCTCACCATCTTATTTGTGGTCGTATCAGGGAAGGACAACGCAGGATTTAATTAATGTCCCGGCAGGTACTTATACTG
>JALYSC010000128.1:5732-7903 GCA_030855005.1 Bacteroidota bacterium
TAACTATTACAGTTGGAGTACCACCTCAGATTGTAGTAGCCACAGGCACTATAACCGACCCAATACCTATTGGTGTATCAGGCATAGTTACAAATCCTACAGGAGGTCCTAATGGATCGATTGTTTTAAATGTTACAGGTGGTACATCTCCATACACATACTTATGGAATTATGGAACTCCTCCTGCTACTACAAAAGATCTTACTAATATTCCCGCTGGTTCTTACACAGTTACAGTGACTGATGCAAATGGATGTTCGTTTATTCCAAATGCTTTTATTGTAGGGGCAGATGTTGCTGCTGCAGTGAATAATGTTACGTGTCCTGGATTATGTAACGGCTCGATTAGTTTAACACCATCTTTTGGAACTCCTACATATACCTATAACTGGAATAATGCAGCTACTTCATCACAGATAAATAATTTGTGTCCTGGAAATTATTGTGTCACAATCACTGATGGTGGAGGAAGCACAAGAGATACTTGTTTCATAATCACGCAACCAAACCCGCTCAATATTACAGCAACAATTGTCAATGATCCGGATTCAAATAATGTTGGTGCAATTGATTTGAATGTAACAGGTGGATTATTGCCTATTACTTACTTATGGAGTCCTGGAAATGCTAATACGCAGGACCTTATTAATTTAAGACCAGGGCTTTATTGTGTCACTATTACTTATGGCACTGTTTGTACTGCGGATACATGCCTCACCGTGGCAGGAGATGGAATTAGTTTAAATCTAGTGGCTACTCAATACGGAAACTTTCAGACAAGTTGTTTTGGTGATTGCGATGGAGAAATAACTTCCGTTGTAAGTGGTGGAGTTGCTCCATATTCTTATCAATGGTCTAATGGTGGTCCTGTTACAGCAGATAGAGATAATCTATGTGCCGGAACATATTCAGTCACAGTAACAGATGCTTCTGGTACCACCGCTGTCCAAACAAGAGTGATAGCAAGTCCTCCTCAGATAGTTGTTACTGCTACCAAGACATTGCCATCTAGTACTGGGGCATCCGATGGGCAAATTTCAATAGTAGTTTCTGGTGGAGTGCCTGGCTACACGTATCAATGGGCACCTGTATCAGGTAACACATCTGTACTCACAAACCTATCATCAGGAATTTATACTGTCACAGTCGAAGATAACAGTGGGTGTGAAGTAACATCTACAATTTCATTACTCTCCGGAGGTGTATGTTATCAGGGCTTGTCAATCATCACACCAAATGATGATGGTAAAAACGATCTCTTCATCATCTTGTGCTCAGAAAGTATAGATAATCATCTAACCATCTTCAATCGTTATGGAGGTCTTGTCTATGAGACAGATAACTATGCTAACAATTGGACAGGAATAGATGGCGATGGTGATCCGCTACCGGACGGTGGTTATCATTGGGTTTTCGAGTATACAGATGGAGGTGGCAGACAAGCTGCGCGAGGAACTGTTGTCGTATTACGCACAGCTGATTAATAATTCTATTTTCAAATCAAAGAATATTCATCAACTTATAAAGTTGTCATCATGAATAAAAATTTATACAATATCATCGCCAGTGCTTCACTGATCCTTGTCACTCAGCTTTGTATGATAAGTTCTGTTAACGCGCAGGAGCCGGGTTACTTTAATCATCAATTTTTGCATCCTGTGTTGATTAATCCCGGTGCAACAGGATTCCAGGGCAATCATCAGATTCTTGCTGCATATAAACATAAATGGTCTTCCTTTCCCGGAGCACCCAGAACGTTTACTGCACTTTATCACGGATCATTTGCGGATAAAGTTGGACTCGGTGCTCAATTGATGTCAGATCGCATTGGTGTGAATCAACTTTTCCACGCACAACTTAATTATTCATATCGTTTTAAATTTGAAAATGCTATCATTGGTGTTGGTCTCTCTACAGGGATTCAGAATTATAAAGTAACTGATATAGCAGATGATCCATTCCTGGATTTATCAGATGAATTACTTAATGAGGGGATTGATGGATTTTTACTTTTTGACGGATCCGCAGGTATCTATGGAGAGATAAATAAGAAACTAATTTTCGGAATTTCTTTTCCAAACATTGTCAAGCAACGCATTGCAGAAATTTCAGGTAATGTAAATCTGAAGGATTTGAAAACTTTTCCATATGCGATCCATCTTGGATATCGA
>JALYSC010000529.1:0-945 GCA_030855005.1 Bacteroidota bacterium
TTGTCAAATTCGTTGGCACCAAAACTCCGCAGGACGGTATAGCAGAAACCATGAAAGGTCCGGATGGTCAGGCCTTCGATCCATTTATATTTACGTGTCCAAAGAGATCGTTCGCGATCTTTCTCTTTGTAATTAATCAGCTTGTTACTGAGTATACTTTGGTAAATACCTGTTTTATCGCTACCGGTAATAAGCCGGTCGATCATTTCATTGGCTGCATTTTTGGTAAAGGTGATAGCCAGAATGGCGGAAGGATGCACACCCTTTTCTTCGATCAGATAAATTATCTTTTGAAGCAAGGTTTTGGTTTTACCCGATCCTGCACCTGCCAAAACAAGAATGCGTTTTGATTCACTTGTGACAGCGTCTCTTTGTTTCTGATTGAGGTCAGCTATGGAGCTAATGGGTGTGTTCTGATCTGACATAGAAAATAAATCAGCAAGCGTGCTTTGGATACATTTCAATCCTATTTAGATATAACATTTCCTCGGAATAGCTAATTCCAAACCTTGTTGATCCTGCAAAGATTGATCCTAAATTTAATCCTGAGTCTATTCAAATTTCCTTAGCCATTCTCTTAATTTAACTCTTTCCAATTTGTGCATTACAATCGTTCGGGTAAGAGAGACAAAATTTTACTCCATTCAGGTCGGTGTGAATTTCTATCACGCTAGGCCGAGTTTTGTTGAGGTTGATTTTGGTTTTATCCTGAATCACCCATTCGGACATTACCAGGGAGTAGTCAATGCGGTCGCGGGTGAGTTGTTCAGGGGATTGGTTAGGAGTCAAAGTGTCGGTGTCGTTTTGAAATTTCTTATTTGTCTAAATTAACTAGTTAATTATTAATCACTTAAATGGTAATGTTTGATATTAGAACTTTTATTTGTTTGATATTTAATCTGCGCCAATTCATTTTTAAATATCTCTGCGCAATCTGCGTTGAAA
>JALYSC010000529.1:955-2393 GCA_030855005.1 Bacteroidota bacterium
CTCCGCTAAACGACCGCAGAAGTTTTAGCATTGAAAATCAAATCTGCGCAATTTCATTTTTCAATATTAGACTATAATTAATCCAGACGTTTGATGATGTGACCATTCTCCCTTGCTTCCGCATACTGCTGCCGAAGCGACTCCCTGATATTGGATCCAATGGAAACCGAAGAGGGTTGGAGAAACCCATCGTATATAATTTTATCCCGGAATGGAACCAGCGTAGCATTCACAACACAGGGCGTCTGTTCGATAAACTGATCAAACGTATCACCTAACGACCACACATAATACCAGGTGTGCAGATCGAAGAAAATGGCACCCTTCGGCATAAACTTATATATGATGTAAGTACATGTCCTTTTCTTCCGGAAATTATTCAAAATCGCGACCTGGTCCGGCTGCAACTTATTTCCTTTCTTTTCCAGATACTCATCCAGTATTTCGGGATGTTTGAGGAATGCCTCCCGGCATTCAAACTTGTCCCGCTTATTGAAGTCGCTGATAAAATCTTTATAACTAACTGCAGGTGGAATGATCCCATATCGGATGCCGGTATAATGCAACAGCGGTTGATGGGTTTTTATCCACAGACGATATTCGGGTAGAGAGAGGGACATGGTGTCAGTTCAGGTAATTAAAATATATATTTTCAACGCTCAAAGAAAATAGTTGCACGATAAACCAGAAGGTCTATATGACGGGATCATGTATTTTATTTTCTCTCGCTTCATAAATCTACACATCCGTGCTGTCCCATTCAAATTGGATAATATGGTTGTAATGGCAACATTTAAAATGATCAGAAGCAGCGAGGATACCACCAAACCTCTCTGACTCCTGAGGATTATTTTAACATCCCTCCTTATCTTTCAACCACTATGGAAATCCCGCTCTCCAATTTTGAAGAATTCATCGATGACAAAATCCTTACGCAAGGCCTTTCTTTGTTTACAAAAGGAAAGGTTGAATATTCGTTTAATATCAATCCTTTCACAAGCGAATTTCTAATCCACGACACGAATGATTACAAATTCATCCTCCACATTGAAAATAATGTGGTTATAGATTATGTATGTGAATGCCCATACGATCAGGGTCCTGTGTGTAAGCATTTAGCTGCTGTTATTTTTTACCTGCGCCGGGATGAACTCATGCTCGATGAAGTGAAACCCAGAACCAAATCCAAGCCTGCGAATAATAGTAAACCCAGAGTGGTTTCGGAAAAAACACAGATTACCAAACTGCTCGAAAACATATCTCCTGAAATTCTGAAAAAATATTTTGCAGACACCGTGCTGAAGGATAAAGCACAGAGATCAAAATTCCTGACCCATTTCGCCGCTGAAAATGAAAATGAATCACAGGAAATCTATAATGCTCAGATTAAAGCATTACTCCGTACCGGCAACCGAAGAAGATATATAGATAGAACTAC
>JALYSC010000129.1 GCA_030855005.1 Bacteroidota bacterium
GTCTTGCCGGGAATACCTTGGTATTATTGAAGATCATGGCATCCCCGTCATCGAAATATTCGAGGATATCCTTGAAAGTTTTATTTTCCATCAATCCGGTCTTCCTGTTGACGACCATCATTTTAGATTCGTCACGTTCTTTGGAAGGATATTTGGCAATTAATTTTTCCGGAAGATCAAAGGCAAACTGAGAAAGTTTCGTGCGCATAGCGGGATTGGCTAAAAAATTGGACGGCAAAGATAACATTCCGTGACTTCATAATCCAAATTGGACGAGTTCATTTTTAGGCGGTTCAAAAGATCTGAATTGTATGCTGTAATATCACCCTGAAGGTCGGTCTGACTAATTGCTTAATCGAATAACCCCACAGAGTAAAAATGGTTTCCGTAGTTTAGCCATGATGGTTTTAAAGATCATTTACGAAAGTGTTATCCAGGCTGTCCAGCAGCTCTCTGCCAACAAGTTGCGCAGTTTTCTTTCCCTGACAGGCATCAGTATTGGTATAATTTGCATCATATCTGTCCTTTCGGCAGTCGATTCTCTCAAAAAAAATGTCAGTGCCAGTTTTGAAAAACTGGGTAAAGATGTCCTGTATATCGATAAGATGCCATGGAACGAAGATCCTTCACAGAACTGGTGGAAGTACATGCAAAGGCCACAACCCAGTCACGAGGACCTAGTAATCATTGAGAAGAAAGTGAGTCTTGCAGAGAAGGCTAGTTTTTCTGTCTTCATACCGGGTCGCACCATTAAATACAACTCAAGCAGTGTGGAGGGTGGATTTATGGTTGGAGTAACTGATGACTATGCTGACATCTTTAACCTTGAATTTGCCAAAGGACGCTTTTTTACCCCTTCTGAGGCTTCTACCGGAGCCAATCGTGCTGTTCTTGGGGCAGTGATTGCTGAAGAATTATTTGGGTCAATTGAGCCAATCGGAAAAGAGATCAAAATAAAAGGACTAAATTTTCAGGTTATAGGCGTCCTCAAGAAAGAAGGCAATACACTGATTAATATCTTCCAGTTTGATGAAGCGATATTGATTGGATTCAATACCGCTAAAAAATTAATTAATGTCAAGTCCCAATATACATGGGGTACATCACTTAACGTAAAAGCTAAACAGGGAGTCAATCTCGATGACCTTCGTGATGAGATAACAGGAGTCCTGCGAGGTGCACGGAAGATAAAGCCAAGGGAAAAGGAAAACTTTGCGATTAATCAGCTCTCAATGGTTACAAATGCATTAGCGGGCATATTCAGCACAATGAATGTGGTCGGCATTTTCATAGGTGGTTTTTCCATATTGGTTGGGATGTTTAGTGTTGCCAATATCATGTTCGTTTCGGTGAAAGAACGGACCAGTATTATTGGCATCAAAAAAGCGTTGGGTGCACGTCAATCCATCATCATGCTGGAATTCCTCATCGAGTCGATAGTCCTTTGTATCATCGGTGCCATCATAGGCTTACTTATTGTAATGGGAGTACTTAAGCTGGCTTCAACTGCTTTCCATTATGATATATTTCTTTCCACGAAGAATATCCTCATAGCTATGGTCCTTGCTATCGTGATAGGAGTATTATCAGGTTTGATTCCTGCATGGCAGGCAGCTCGACTGGATCCGGTGGAAGCGATGCGGAAATAAACCATATGAATAACAAATAAAAAACCCAACCAGAATTACCTGTTTGGGTTATAAATTATTCTAAATCCAGAAAGGGTGAGAGACTAGTCAGAATAATTATTATTGTTATCCTGCTGCCTGTACGATAGCTGTGAAAGCAGCGGGATGGTTGAGAGCAAGATCCGCCAATGTCTTACGATTGAGTGTGATATTGGCTTTAGTAAGCTTGTTGATAAGTCTTGAATAGGTAGTACCGTTGATACGAGCAGCGGCATTGATCCTGGCTATCCATAATCTACGGAATGCGCGTTTTTTCTTTTTACGGTCTTTGTATGAATAGGCCATCGCTTTTTCAAGCGCATTTTTGGCTACTGTATACACATTGCGGCGGGCTCCGAAATAGCCGCGTGTCGCTTTTAGGACTTTTTTCCTACGCTTCCGGGAAGCTACGGCATTAACTGATCTAGGCATGATTTAGTGGTTAATCTGACAGGGGATGTTGACATCTCTTTGGTCCTGGCAAACGGTCAATAAACGGTTTCTTAAGTTATTGGCAAAGCATTCTTTTCACTCGTTTCAGATCCCCATCACTGACCAGGGTTGAACCGCGTAAACGTAACTTTGTATTCTTATCCTTATTCCTCATACGGTGAGAAGTATTCGCCTGGAAGCGTTTAACCTTACCGGAACCGGTAATTTTAAAACGCTTTTTAGCGCTGCTATGGGTCTTCATCTTTGGCATAACCAGTAGATTTTTATTGAAAAGGAATGCAAAGATAGCTTTTCCAGCCTAATTTCCAAAACAGGGTCGGAAGATTACTTTTTCTTTTTGGGAGCCAGGATGACGATCATACGTCTTCCCTCCATTTTAGGCAGTGCTTCAGCTGCTCCTACATCTTCGACTTCTTTCATCATTTTAAGCAGGAGAAGTTCTCCACGCTCTTTGAAAACAATGGTCCGGCCTCTAAAATGGACATAAGCCTTGACTTTAGAGCCTTCTTCGAGGAATTTGTATGCATGCTTGGTCTTGAATTCAAAGTCGTGTTCGTCCGTATTGGGGCCAAAACGAATCTCTTTGATCACGGTCTTTGAAGTATTGGCCTTGATCTCCTTTTCCTTCTTACGCTTATTGTAAAGGAATTTGTTGAATTCTATGATCTTGCAGACGGGGGGATCAGCATTGGGTGAGATCATGACCAGATCAAGGGCCAGATCCTCTGCCCAATTGAGGACAGTCCGAGTAGGGTAGACACCCGGCTCAACTTCTCTGCCAGCGATTTTACTCACATCTTCCAGGTTATCGCCTACTAGGCGTATCTCCGGAACACGGATATCCCTGTTTATTTTGAATTGAAACTTAGAGTCGTCTTGTTTGGAAGGATAATTAGATGGAAATCGTTTTGCCAAGGATTAATTACAATTTAAGTGAAAAGATAAAAGGAAACGATAATTGCTCCCTTTTGAGGAGATTGGTCTGTATATGAGCTGATTAAGTAGTTCTTCAAAAAATATTCGCCTGTCAGTCAGACAAGCGAAATTAGCGTTAGTTAGGTGGAAACTCAAGAACTTTCTTTTTCCATAATTAAATGTCGGATAAACAACTCCTGCAAATCCTTATTGAGATCAGCCACAAGACTGCTTCCTTCCGCAGGAGATTCATTCAGAATAAACTCAGCCAATGGATCTTCAATGTATTTCTGAATTGCACGGTGTAATGGTCTTGCTCCGAATTGAGGATCAAATCCTTTCTCCGCAACGAAGTCTTTAGCCTCATCCGTCAATTTCAGGATAAAGCCCATGGTAGCCATCCGTTTGTACAAGTCAGCTAATGTGATGTCTATGATCTGATGAATATGATCCCGATCAAGGCTGTTGAATATCACCACATCGTCAATTCTGTTGAGGAACTCAGGGCTGAATGTGCGTTTCAATGCGCTTTGAATAACTGATTTGGTCAGATCTTCTGCTGCATTTTGACGTGCCTGAGTAGCAAACCCAACACCCTGTCCAAAATCTTTCAATTGACGGACACCGATATTGGATGTCATGATAATAAGCGTATTCTTGAAGTCCACTTTGCGTCCGAGACCATCAGTTAACTGACCATCATCGAGAACCTGCAAGAGGATGTTATATACATCCGGATGCGCTTTTTCGATTTCATCCAGAAGTACCACACTATAAGGTTTGCGTCTTACTTTTTCTGTAAGCTGTCCGCCTTCTTCATAGCCCACATATCCCGGAGGTGCGCCAATCAATCTGCTCACGGAGAATTTCTCCATGTACTCACTCATATCGATACGAATAAGTGAATCTTCTGTATCAAAAAGATACCTGGCAAGCGCTTTAGCAAGTTCAGTTTTTCCAACACCTGTTGGGCCAAGAAAAATGAATGAACCAATCGGTTTCGATGGATCTTTCAAGCCTACACGATTACGCTGTATAGCCTTTGATACCTTGAGAATAGCTTCATCCTGACCGATAATGACTTTTTTCAAATCATCTGTCATGCCCACGAGTTTCTTGCTTTCGCTTTGAGCTACGCGTTTGACCGGAATGCCTGTCATCATGGCTACTACTTCCGCAATATCATCATCAGTGACAGGATATTTTTTAGTCTTGGATTCTTCTTCCCAGTCTTCTTTTGCTTTCTCCAGTTTGCGAACCAGTTTAGACTCATGATCTCTCAGGTCCGCAGCTTTTTCATATTGCTGGCTCTTGACAGCTTTATTTTTTTCTTCTTTTATTTCTTCGATTTGAGCTTCGAACTCTTCAATGTGTTTTGGAACGTGAATATTCTTCAAATGCACACGAGCACCTACTTCATCAAGTACGTCTATAGCTTTATCAGGGAGAAAACGATCGCTGATGTAACGATCACTTAATTTGACACAAGCTTTGATAGCTTCATCGGAATAAGATACATTATGGAACTCTTCGTATTTCGGTTTGATATTATGAAGGATGTGCTCAGCTTCTTCAGCGGATGGTGGCTCCACAAGTACTTTCTGAAAACGACGATCGAGTGCACCATCCTTTTCAATGTGCTGACGGTATTCATCTAAAGTAGATGCACCAATACACTGTAACTCACCGCGTGAAAGTGCAGGCTTAAAGATGTTCGATGCATCAAGTGAACCGGTAGCTCCGCCTGCTCCTACGATAGTGTGTATTTCATCGATAAACAGGATTACGTCACGAGATTTTTCGAGTTCACCCATGATGGCTTTCATCCTTTCTTCAAACTGACCACGATACTTGGTGCCAGCTACTAGAGCAGCAAGGTCAAGCATGACAATACGTTTATTGAAAAGATTTCGGCTGACTTTGCGCTGCATGATGCGCAGGGCGAGTCCTTCTACGATAGCTGTTTTTCCTACACCTGGTTCACCGATGAGAATTGGATTATTTTTCTTTCTTCGGCTCAGAATTTGAGAAACGCGTTCGATTTCGTTTTCACGTCCAATGATGGGATCGAGTTTGTCTTCTTCTGCCAGACGTGTGATATCTCTGCCAAAGTTGTCCAATACCGGTGTGCGGGATTTGGACGCTCCGCGCTTGGATCCAAATTGGCCTTTCTCTCCTTCTTCTTCGTAAGAGCTTTCTTCTGATGGTCCCTGATTCATAAATTCCTGATAGTTTCCTGATTCTTCCTGGATGACATATTCCAGTTCTGATTTGTATGATTCGTAATTGATATCAAACTCTGACAATACCTTGCTGGCTATATTGTCTCCATGTTTGAGGATGGATAGCATTAGGTGTTCCGGACTAATCTCATCGCTGTTGAGATTTTTGGCTTCCAGGAATGTTACTTTCAAAACTCTTTCTGCCTGTCTGTTTAGCGGGACGTTGCCTGCAGAAACAGGTGCATGTTCAGTCCTTCCTTCTGCAATCGTATCTTCTATTTTGAATTTTAATTCGGTAAAGTCAACATCCATAGCATCCAAAACCCGGACTGCCAGATTATCATTGTCCTGCAACATACCCAGGAGTAGATGTTCTGTACCGATATAGTCATGCCCGAGTCGTAAAGCTTCATTTCTGCTAAGAGAGATGATCTTTTTAACCTTGGGAGAGAACTTTCTATTCATGTTTAATAATGGGATATATTAAATTAATGTCCAATATAAGAACTATTTATAAAAATAGTATTTCTAGCAAGGATGCAACATCCAAAATGATTCCAACCGGATAAAAAGGATGACAAACCTGTCAATACAGCCTGATTGAGGATCATTTATGACGTTTTGTCACTAGTTAACAACCAGATAGGTCGAAATGATTTCAAATGAATGTTGGTATAATCGTTTGTTGCTGTTAAAAGAATTAAGGATTCAATGAGTCATGCCGATTGTAGTGATTCTAACATAATAACGACGGACCGGTTGCAATTATCGAAAATAGGGTACTTTTGCGGGCACCCCGGTATTTTGCGGGTTCATTGACGGTTCTAATCAAATTAGGATGAAGTTTACTTTAGATAAACAGGATAACTATTCTGTGCTTTCCCTGGATGAAGAGAATCTCAATTCTCTCATTGCACCCGACCTCAAATCAGAGTTTGTCTTTTTGAGGAATGAGGGAGTTCGTAATCTGATTTTTGATTTAAGTCAGGTGAAATATGTCGATTCTTCAGGTCTTAGCGCTATCCTTACGGCTAACCGCCTGTGGAAGGACTATGGAAGTTATGTCATCACGGGAATAGCCCATCCCAGTGTTGAAAAACTGATTAAGATCTCCAGACTTGATACCATCCTTGCGATTATTCCGACTGTGACAGAATCCATTGACTATGTGCACATGGAAGATGCGGAAAGAACATTGGATGCAGAACCTCAGTCAGAAGAGGAGTAAGTTTTTATCCTTTTGCAGGTTGAATATGAAAAAAATATATATTTGCGCCCTTAATTTGCGCAAAGGTGCAATGACGATAGCGTAGCTCAGCCGGTAGAGCAACGGCCTTTTAAGCCGTGGGTCCTGGGTTCGAATCCCAGCGCTGTCACTTCAAAGCACTTCATCAGGAAGTGCTTTTTTATTTCAGGGCAATACCAACCCCAGGTAACTAAATACAAAATTTACTTATTAAACAAATTCCAAATATGAAGAAACTAGGATTACTTATCTTGTTTGTCGGACTTTTTGCTCCGCTGACAAAGGCTCAGATTATAACACCTGCACCAAGTCCTGCTGCAAAAGTAGAACAGCGTATTGGTCTTACTGATGTGGTTGTTGAATACTCTCGTCCTGCTAAGAAGGGAAGAGCCATCTACGGTGGTTTGGTTCCATACCATGAAGTATGGCGTACCGGAGCAAATGCTGCTACGAAAATAACTTTCAGTGAGAATGTGACTTTTGGGGGAGCAGCAGTAGCAAAAGGATCTTATGCATTGATGACCAAACCAAGTGAGAAGTCATGGGAGTTTATGCTTTATCCTCACAACAATACCAGTTGGTCATCTTACATGGAATCTGATGTAAAACCGATTACAGGTACTGTCCAGGTTTACATTATGCCAAAAGGTGTTGAAGTTGAATCCCTAATGATGGGTTTTGACGAAATCACTTACTCTTCCGGTGAGTTTTATGTGTTATGGGATAATGTATATGTGCCTTTTGAAATCAAGGTCAACACAGATGAAACTGTTGAAGCAAGTATCGCCAAAGTGATGGCAGGTCCTTCATCAGGTGATTACTATAGTGCTGCAAATTATTATCTCAATGCAGGAAAAGATTTGAATAAATCTTTGGAGTGGATCGATAAATCCATTGATATGGGTAATGACAAATTCTGGGTCCTACGTACGAAATCTTTAATCCAGGCTGGGCTTGGTGATAAGAAAGGAGCAACAATAACTGCTAACCGTTCACTCGAAATGGCTAAAGAAGCTAAAAATGCAGATTACATTAAAATGAATGAAGATTCCATCGCTGAATGGAAGAAATCATAAGATAATCCTTATTCATTACAAAAGTGAAATTCCCGGAGCGTATGCTGCCGGGAATTTTTTTTTATAATCTTTTACGAATTTGCTGGATGATGACAGCAAGTAACATTACCCCTGCACAACCTATAACATTGTACCAGAGGAATCCAATTTCAGTTGTAAAGAAACATACCAACACAAATACCTGAGAAATTAATGCAGCTATAAATACCGGAACACCGGTGATGCGTTTCAGGAAGAACGCGCAAAGAAAAATTCCTAATACAGTACCATAAAAAATGGATCCTACAATATTGACGAACTG
>JALYSC010000130.1:0-5790 GCA_030855005.1 Bacteroidota bacterium
GATATGCATAATACACCCCATATCCTAAGGCAATACCAACCATAGCGCCGGCTACAACGTCCTCCAGAAAGTGAACCATCAGATAAACACGAGACAGGGAAACGCAAACACCAATAAATACGCATATGACACTAAACCATCCCCTTTTAATCAAGACCGCCATCAACGTACACAATGCCCAAATTGCCATCGAATGTCCTGAAGGAAAACTTGAAAGCCCGGTGATAATATGATAGCCTAATACTGACATTGGATTATTCCAGCCCATCTCATTGAGATATAATACAGGACGCTCATGCTGAAAATATTGCTTTAGCAGAAAGGTCACCAGCGTAACAACACCTCCGAGAATGGGCACCGTCAGCATTTTTTTCCAGGATTGAAACCATAGATAAATGCCAAAAGCAATATACCCATACTCCTCTCCAAGCCTTGTGACATAATAGAAAAAATAATCTGTGGGAGTAGTGCGATAGTCATACATCCATAACATGAACTTCGCTTTGTCTCCGACTAATGTGCCAAGAAGTCCTGCCACAATGAAGAAAATAGCACCAAAGAGAAACACATAAAACGCCTTCATGCGACGACCTCTTTTTTACGACGTGCTAAAAGTCTGATAAAGAACGTACGCATCTTTTCAACATCCATCACTTTCGAGTCATTCAACGCTTTATATGTAAGGAATATACTAATCGCCCCCAGTAGCATCACAGGCATCCATGCAGCCAATACCGGATTCATGGTTTGTGAGTCATTAAGTTTCTGACAACTGATATTACTCATGATGAAGAATGTAAAGAAGAATATTGATATCAGTAAAGGATACCCAAATCCCCCTTTGCGAACGATAGTCCCCATTGGTCCTCCGATCATCATCATAACAACACACGCAAGGGCAAGACTAAATTTCCAATGGAATTGATACACATGTTTCCTCCTTGTAATCTCCAGGCGTTCAAGCGTGCGTTCATTTCTTTCGATACTGGTCTTTCGCACATTGATGTCTGCCTCAACTTGTGCATTCCATTGCTTCATAAAGGATACAGGCAGTTGAGCCAGGATGGATTTATCACTTTTTAGCGGAATAGAATCAAGCACCGTTTTAATCCGCTCGTACCTGGGATTCATCCTGAAGACAATATGAGGGATGTCATTTAGCCTGCTTTTGCTTTTTATAATATCACCGATTTTCGTGTCAGGAGTTACGTTGATAGTATCCAATCGTTTGGGAGAAATATTGTCCCTAACTATGGACGTATCCTGAAATATCCTGTATGGATTTATATTAGTAAGAATCGTAGCCTGTATCTGCTCATCAAGCGTATCGATCTCAATCGCTATCTGCCGGGCACTCTTCATCAGGTGATGATTCTTAAACTGTTCTTCCTCGGTGCGATCAAAATCAAATTCACTTAAATCAAATCTCCTGGTCCATTCCTTGAAATGAGAAATTGTAAATGGAAGTGAGTTGGGCTTATCATTTGATTCTGCTTCGGAATATTGGTATCCGTCATACAGCGTCATCACAAAAGCTCCGTCATCACCAGATACATACATACGGCCCCTCTGTGCTGTGACGACATTCATTTCACCGCGATTGCGTTGTGAATCATCGTAGACCATCACATCCTCTATGGTTTCTTTGTCCCTATGTTTTTTTCCAACACGAATTGCATATCCTTTGAAATCCTCATTAAATATACCCGGCTCGATACTCAGTGTTGGCTTTTGATTTCGGATATCATAGAGCCGTGATTGATATTTCAAATTAGCAATCGGAATGATCGTATTGGAGCAGTAGAAAGAAAACAAGCCAACCAATGAACTGATGAATATGAGAGGAAGGAGAACGCGCAATAATGAAACACCTGCCGATTTAAAACTCGATAATTCAAATTGCTCTGCAAGATTACCTGTGACCATGACAGCAGCAAGCAATACAGCAATCGGAAGGGCAAGCGGGAAAAGGGAAACAGATTTATAAAAAAACATCTCGAGCACCACCAAAGGCTCAATGCCTTTACCAAGGATGTCTTCTATGAATTTCCATAGAAACTGCATGATGAGTACAAAAAGCGCCATCAGGAAAGACCCAATGAAAGGCGGAATAAAGCTGGTGATCAGCATCCTGTCGATCTGATACCCGAACTCATACCACCGTTTTTTCATAGTAAGCTTAACGCAGGATCTGCAGTAAAAATTAACTCGTGCAAAAGTAAGCATTACTTAAGCGACAACTCCACCAGGCGATTTCAACCATTAAACCGAACCAAATGAACTCAACAGGTTAAAAATCAACCTTTAAGGTCAAACTTGGAAGAATAGGAAGTTGGTCTACCCTCGTATACCTAACCCTGTCAAAATAGAAGATATTGCCTCTGTTGTACACATTAGTTACACTGGCCAATACTTCAATTTTCAGGTGTTTGCGAAGCTCGAATTCCTTTTTGAGTGACATATCCAACCTGTGATAATCCGGCAGATGACCACTATTCCGCTCTGCACTGTAGACAATACCGAGATCCGGATTACCGGTCAGAACATCAGCATCCACTCCATCGAGAAGATTATACTGACCATAAAAGCCCTGTGTGAGTGTGAAAGGAAATCCAGCACCATAATTCCAGCGAGCACTAAACTCCCAGGTACGTCCAATGGATATGTTGCCAAGCAGATTGACATTATGCCTGCGCTCAAAGTGAGTAGGATATATTTGCTCTCCATCATCGCGATTGACATATCCCAATGAATAAGTAGCCCATAAATAAGTCTTGGCTGTCTGACGACTGAAACTTACATCCACGCCATATGCATTTCCCTTTTCTGCTTCGAAGTCAGGATCCTCTACAGAAAGTTTGTTACGACTAATGCCGATTAGTTGGGTAAATTTTTTATAATATCCTTCGATATTTATTTCCCATCCTGCATTCAGATCAAACTCAAATCCGCCAAGTGCATGCCAGGATTTTTGAAGTTTATCAGAAGTAGGTATGCGCGTTCCAGGTTCAAAAATGCGCTCTTCAGGGCCCGAAAGGAAACCAACAAACAGGTTGACGATATCCCGTTCATTAACTGTGCTGATGAGATTCTGGGAATATTTTCCTGCAGCAAATTTGATGCGGAAATTATCGGAGAAATTGCTCTTTACGGCAAGACGTGGTTCGAATGAAAATGTACCAAGTGATGCATAAAACTGGGCGCGCAATCCAGGTTCAATAATGATTGCTCCTGCTTTATGACGCAATGTCACATAGCTACCTAGTTCAGTAGTGTTTTCATTCTGGTTAAAGGTAATCCCGACAAAATTGCGGAAGGCAAAATCTGTTGAAAAGCCATTCAGGTCAAAGCCATAACTTATTTGATCTTTTTTACCAAAATAAGTAAAGTCAAGAAGGGCATTAAATCCTCCGATACTATTCTTTCGCGGGGCTTCATCCGCTTCTTTCAGCGTAATGTTGTATTTGGAATAAGCAATCGTTCCTGAAATGATAAGATTGGATGAGGAAGGAATTAATTTAAAATTAGCACCTCCACCTCCGGAAGTCCAGTCGAGAGCCGCTATATCCATTAGGTTAACGCCGTCAGAAAAATTAAAACCAAAAAGGTCCAGTTTGCTGCCGCCACCACTCAGGAAAGAGACTTTACCATACAAGTCAGTATAATTATATGGAAGTCCAAGCGTATCATCGGTTGCATAATCATATAACCTGGGGGATGTCTTGTCGAGATAAGAATGCTTGCCGGTAAGGAGAAAAGATGCGCTACCTTCTTTCTCAGGTTTGAATGGAATGATAGGACCTTCCAGCAACGCTTTCACCTGGAATGGACTTGCAGAAACCAGGCCACCAAATCTCGAGCGATCGCCTTCTCTTGTTTTCAGATCAACAATAGCAGAAATACGACCTCCATATTCAGCACCAAATCCTCCAGTCAAGACCTCTGCTGATTTAATAGCCTCCGTTTCGAAGACGCTGAAAAATCCAATACTGTGGAAAGGGTTATAGATCGTCATTCCGTCGAGGAGTACTTTGTTCTGCACAGGCGATCCGCCACGAATGTAGATCTGACCGCCCTGGTCACCAGTGGAAATGATCCCTGGAAGGACCTGTAAGTATTGAGCAATGTCAGGTTCACCTCCTGCTGAAGGAAGAGCCTTTATTTGTTTCGGAGTGAGGGTGATTTTGGAAAAATTGACCTCATTTCTGCGTTGCTCAAGACTTGCACTAACATTGATGGTATTTAACTGAATCGATCCCTCAGCCATGTAGAGCTTGACGTATTTGATCTGATTGGCCTGGACTGTAATAGATTCTTGCAAGGTATCATAGCCGATGAAAAAGCTTTTCATCAGATATGTAGAGGCAGGAACGTTGGTAATATTGAAAAAACCATCGAGATCGGTAATGGCCCGGTATTCAGTGCCTTCCAGGACTACGCTGGCAAAACCAACCGCTTGTCCTGAGGTCTGATCATAGATATGACCTCGAAATGTCCCGGTCTGACCGGAAGCAGAAAGGCTCCATAATAGAGCACTAAAAATAAAAATAGAAAGAGTCAGACTTTTCAACATATCTGGTTTAGCTTAAAATAGGCGGGCAAAAATAAGAATCTTGAATGGACGGAAGGCTTTTGGACCATCATAATCTGCTTCTAATCCTACTTTTACATCATGAAGACAATAGGCGACACTTTAGAGGAACAAACGCTTAGCTGTCCAGCCTGTGGAAGTAAGGAATGGATTGCAAGAGGACAAGCTAAAGACTTCAGTGTCAGCGGAGAATGGTTTGAGATCAGGGAATGTCCCAATTGCCATCTCAAAGCGACCTTTCCACAACCTTCATTCAATGACATCGGACGCTATTATGCCTCACAGGATTATATTTCTCATAGTGACACCCGTACTGGTCTGATCAACAGGTTATACCACACCGCCCGGGATTATATGATGAGAAAGAAGTACAATTGGGTACGCCTGGCTTCAGGCCTTACTTCGGGAAGATTGTTGGATGTGGGTGCAGGTACAGGTCATTTTGCGAAATACATGAAGGATCATGGCTGGGATGTCCTTGCTCTGGAACCTGATAATAAAGCCCGTAAAGTAGCATCCGAAAAATTAGGACTTGATATCCTGCCTCTCGAATCCCTTGCTGATCAGCAAAAGGACTCTTATGATGTCATTACGTTATGGCATGTATTGGAACATGTACATAATGTCGAAGGATATATTGATCAATTTCATGCCATTCTTAAAACTGCCGGTACATTAATTATAGCTGTGCCAAATCATACTTCCACCGATGCAAAGAAGTATGGAGAAAAGTGGGCGGCTTATGATGTGCCTCGTCACCTCTGGCATTTTAGTCCTGCATCAATGAAAATATTACTTGAGCGGCATGGATTCAATCTGC
This sequence comes from Bacteroidota bacterium, assembly GCA_030855005.1. Lineage (GTDB taxonomy): Bacteria > Bacteroidota > Bacteroidia > Chitinophagales > Saprospiraceae > Opimibacter. The sequence continues at coordinate 5,412 of JALYSC010000130.1, forward strand.
ATCAGAAAATCAATATGCCGCTGGACGGATTTTATGTAAGTATGCTGAGTGAAAAATATAAAGGCAATGGTTTGTTTGGAAATGTGCCTGCATTTTTCTCAGGATTACAATCCTTCCTTGCCGGTAGAAAGAATGTAGACATGGGATCGTCCATTATCTATGTGAGCAAGAAAAAATATGAATCCACATAGGAGGTCCCTAGTCTGCAGAAGGAAAAAAAAAGGGCAGTCCAATCTGGAGTCCCGCTGAATTTTTTTCACGTCAATGTGATTTCATTGACTGTGCGCGGTCCCTGAGGCTTGTCGAAGGGAAGGAAAAGGGCACAGCTCCAATCTGGAGTCCCGCTGAATTTTTTTCCAGGAAGATCATCCCATTAAGA
>JALYSC010000130.1:5800-7876 GCA_030855005.1 Bacteroidota bacterium
GGAAAAAAATTCAGCGGGACTCATGTGTGGGGGTCTAGAATTTTTCTTCCCTTCGGCAAGCTCAGGGACCACCTTTTGAAAGGATTATCAATTGAATCGGATATAATAATTTTTCTTCCCGTGGGGGAATCAAATTACTTTAACTCGTTTGTCAAAGTCATTTCATGACTTCAATCTTTAAGCCTATGAATAATATGCACATCCTGCACTGTAGAATCTTTTCCAAAGGGTAATCCATTTTGGATCGGTATGATTACAGGTTTTATTCTGTAGGCGGGATCACATAAATATTCCACTCTGATCGAAACATCCCTAAATTGATCCAGCGATTCAATTTGTTCCAGATGCCAGAGTTGATATTCGTCGTTGTATACCTCGAGTGTATCCATTCCTCTAGGGCTGAATAATGTCATTTCCGGTGTGTATTGACTACACAAATCAGCAGGCAGTGGTTCTGCCCGAATTCTGATATCATATCGTGCCTGATCGTTGAACGCAAGATGAACTGTTCCCAATGTGGTAGAATCATCATCTGAAGGACTATATCCTACATAGAATTTCAACGTATTATTAGGGATAGCACCGATGAGAATTTTTTCAGATCCCTCTGTAATAAGATCTGCATCGTAATCATAAATCTTATGAATGGGTTCAGCATCACAACAACCGTATTGTATTGTGTGATAATGATCGTGTTCCAATCGTATCTCATCACACTCATGTTCCAGCTTAAAAAATAATTCATCGGGATGCTCGACAGGGCTTAACTCAATCGTAATAGTTCTGCGCTGGCCTTCCTGTCCATCACAAGTCTTTGTGAGTGATGTTTGCTTTGCTACATACGAACTCCATTGACCTTTGGGAGCTATTTTTACAATTTTATAATCTACGGATTGTACATCATAGCATTTGGTGGAATCACCATCATACCTGATCACCAAAAATGATTCAGCAGGATCTCTAAAAAAAACATTCTTAGTGGTATCGAGTTGTTTTTCTGGTTCCACAGGAACTGGCTTTTCTGAATGCGACAGACAACCTGTAACGAGGATCAGTAAAAAGGCAAGAAAAAGCAGATACTGCATCGTGATAAAAGGATTGATTCACAAAATAACAATATCAGGATCATTTTGATCTGCCTCCAAATAAGCGCAGTATTTCATTGAGATCTACATTTCCTCCGGTCAGGATCACTCCGGTGCGTTTTCCGGCAAAATCATCAGCGTATCTGATGACTGCTGCAACTGCTACTGCACTACTGGGTTCTATGACAATTTTCATACGTTCCCATATCCAGCGCATGGCATCAATAATTTCATCTTCTGATACGAGCAGGACTCTTTCTACCAGATGCTGGATGATGGGGAAATTAATATCTCCCAGGTTGGTCCGCAATCCATCCGCGACCGTGATAGCAGTTTCGTTGATTTCGATTTGACCACTCTGTAACGAACGAAATGCGTCATCAACATTTTCAGGTTCTGCCGCCCATACTACTGTCGACGGTGAAAAGTAATGTGCAGCCAGTGCTGTGCCTGCGAGAAGTCCTCCGCCACCAACAGGTGCAATAATGATATCCAATCCAGAGACTTCTTCCAATAATTCCTGCGTGCAGGTGCTGTTGCCCAGGATGACCTGCAGATCGTTTGACGGATGGATAAAGGTCATCTTTGAATTAGTGAGGATGTCATTCACTTTGTTTTCGCGATCAACCGGTTTTGTACCTGAAGAAACTATTTCTGCTCCATATCCACGGACAGCATCAACTTTGACCGCAGGTGCATTGTCGGGCATGACAATGGTTGCATGGATCTGTTTAATCTTCGCAGATAGTGCCAGTGCCTGGGCGAAGTTGCCCGAAGAATGAGTAAGGACTCCATTTTTTTGTTGTTCGGTTGTCAGCATCGCCAATGCATGGGAAGCGCCTCTCATCTTGTATGCGCCCATCCGTTGAAAATTTTCACATTTAAAAAAAACAGAGCCATCAATTCGTTTATCGAATGTGGCTGATGTCATAACGGGGGTATGATGGATCATGCCAGAGATGTGATCACGGGCGTCCAGTAAATCTTGTTT
>JALYSC010000530.1 GCA_030855005.1 Bacteroidota bacterium
GACAGTCAAATGCATGCTCAGCCGCCTTTTGATACTGCAATGGAATCGGGGCTTCGACGACGCGGATCTCACTTCTCAGGTATTTACTAAAAAGAACAAGACAATTCTTACCGACAGTTTATTACCTGCTCAGCCGCCTTTTGATCCCACTATGAAAATGGTGAATAATCTGTTATTGCAGAGGCAAAAGGTGGCTGAGCGTGCCGATGTAAATCAAAGTCTAATTGAAGTCAGCGTGATACAATCGTCTGTGTCAAGGCAGTTACTTTTCGAAGTCACCTTTGCTCATCTGTTATTGCAGAGGCAAAAGGTGGCTGAGCGTGCCGATGTAAATCAAAGTCTAATTGAAGTCAACGTGATACAATCGTCTGTGTCAAGGCAGTTGACTTGTCGAAGTCACCTTTGCTCATCTGTTATTCGAAAGGCAAAAGGTGACTGAGCGTGCTGGGATAAATCAAGGGCTAACAAAAATCAACTTAATGCATGAACTGTAAATATGCAGTCGGCTGATCGAAGTCAACGCCCCATATGCACGAGCAACACTGAGATATCCGATGGCGACACACCACTGATTCGGCTTGCTTGTCCAAGGGTTCGCGGACGCAGACGTGATAGTTTTTCCCTTGATTCTGAACTGAGTGAACTGATCCTGGAATAATCCATGGAATCATTCAGTGCCAGCGACTCGAGGCGATTCATTTTATCTACCATTTCTTGCTCACGCTCGATGTAGCCTTTGTATTTCATATCTACTTCTGCGAGACTTAATGTTTCTTCATCGAAGGATTGAAGTACCGTATCAAGTTCAGGTAGATATGTGCGCAATTGATCAAGTGCGATGTGAGGTCGGGTAAGAATTAATGCAAGTTTTGCTTTCTGAGAGATCGGAGAACTTTCAATCGATTCCAGGAAAGGATTTAATTGTTCAGGATCTGCATTCATTTCCGTGAGAAGAGAATTTACTTTCTTGATCCCGGATTCTTTCTCACGGACGCGTTGCATTCTATCGCCAAGACCACTCATGCCAATGGCATCTACCAATGGTGTAAGACGGATATCTGCATTATCCTGACGCAACAGAATACGATGCTCAGCACGGGAAGTAAACATTCGATACGGTTCAAGCGTGCCTTTATTGATGAGGTCATCTATCAAGACTCCAATATAGGCCTCAGATCTTTTAAGGATAAAAGGAGCTTTTTCATTAATCGAAAGATGCGCATTGATGCCTGCCATCAATCCTTGTGATGCTGCCTCTTCATATCCCGTCGTTCCATTGATTTGGCCTGCAAAAAATAAATTTTTCACAAGACGAGTCTCAAGTGTCGGTGTCAATTGAGTTGGTGGAAAAAAGTCATACTCAATCGCATATCCCGGACGAAACATTTTAAAGTTTTCAAAGCCTGGCACTTTACGCAAAGCATTGAACTGTACATCCTCAGGAAGTGAAGATGAAAATCCATTGACATAAACTTCAACAGTATCCCATCCTTCCGGCTCAATAAAAAGCTGATGGCGATCCTTATCAGCAAAGCGATCAATTTTATCTTCAATCGACGGACAATATCTCGGACCAAGACCTTTAATACGACCGCTAAACATCGGCGATCTGTCAAATCCTATACGAAGAGCATCATGCACTGCTTCAGAAGTATAGGTGATATGACAAGGCCTTTGTTTTGTCAGCTTTGGAGTGTCAGTGTAGGAAAATTTTCCTGCAGGTTCATCACCAGGTTGTTCTTCCATCCGGTCATAATCCAGGGAACGTCCATCCACGCGTGGAGGAGTTCCGGTCTTCATACGGCCGGACTCAAAGCCTAGTTGAACAAGTTGCTCGGTCACACCAGTAGCAGCTTTTTCTCCTGCACGGCCACCGCCAAATTGCTTTTCGCCAATATGAATTATACCATTGAGGAAGGTTCCATTCGTCAGGATAACTGCTTTTCCCGGGATTTCTATTCCGAGACTGGTTTTGACTCCGACAACTGCTCCACCTTTAATTAGCAGGCCAGTGACCATTTCTTGCCAGAAGTCCACCAGAGGATTTGCTTCCAGCATTAGTCTCCATTTTTCCGCAAAACGCAACCTATCGCTTTGAGCTCGAGGGCTCCACATCGCAGGGCCCTTGGATCGATTTAGCATCCGGAACTGGATCATCGTGTGATCTGTCACGATCCCACTATATCCGCCCATAGCATCTATCTCCCTGACTATTTGACCTTTAGCTACCCCGCCCATAGCCGGGTTACAACTCATATGGGCAATTGTATTCATATTCATCGTTGCAAGCAGGACACGGCTGCCCATGTTGGCGGCAGCGACTGCGGCTTCACAACCGGCATGACCGGCCCCTACTACGATGACATCATATTCTGGAAACATGG
>JALYSC010000531.1 GCA_030855005.1 Bacteroidota bacterium
GATCTTCAAGTGGAACCAAGACTTATCCACAAAAACGGAGTTATTAACAAAAAGAAAAAAGTAGCAAAAAAGAAAAAATGATGATGATAATGACGATACTTGTTTAAGAATAGAAAAAGTCAACCTAATTCAGGCAAGCACAGTGTTCGTGATTCGTCAATCGTCAATCGTCAATCGTGAGTTGTGAGTTGTGAGTTGAATAGGGAGGACTATGATGAATGTTCTGTAGACAGTCTAAGGTCTGAGGCAGTAGTCAGAGGGCAGTGGAGCTTGATAATTTCTTCTTTTCTTCTTTTCTTCCTTTCTTCCTTTCTTCCTTTCTTCCTTTCTTCCCTTCTTCCTTTCTTCCCTTCTTCCCTTTTCCTCTGCGGCTCTGCGTGAGATATTATGTCGACTTTGGTTTACATGGAATCAAAATGCAATGATAAATCTGAAATCCCAAATCCTAAATTTTAGGTCTATAGTCCGGCATTTGGTATCTGATATCTAAAAAATGACTTCCTCTTAAACCTGGAACTTCAATCCCATTCAATTGTTAGAAAGACTTCCTGAAGGTGGTTTAGATTGACGATGCCACTTTCTATTATCTTTACACCAGAATGAAAGCAGTAGAACAGATCTATACAGGATGTCTTGCCCAAGGCGCCTATTTCATTGAATCTGAGGGCGAAGCAGCAGTAATCGATCCTTTACGAGAGACGCTACCCTATCTCCGACGCGCCGAAGAAAGGGGTGTCAAAATCAAGTATATATTCGAAACCCACTTTCATGCTGATTTCGTCAGCGGACATGTGGACCTGGCTAAAAAGACTGGGGCTACCATAATCTACGGACCTACGGCTGAGACAGATTTCGAATCCCATATTGCGACTGACGGAGAGGAGTTTAAGATTGGTAATCTGACCATAAGAGTTCTCCATACTCCAGGGCATACACCAGAAAGCACTACATATTTGCTTATCAATGATCAGGGTAAGGAAGAAGCCATTTTTACCGGCGACACTCTATTCATTGGAGACGTTGGAAGACCCGACCTGGCACAAAAAGGTGAAAACTTAACACAGGAAGATCTCGCGGGATGGCTTTACGAAAGTCTCCGCACGAAAATCTTTCCATTGCCGGATGATATCATCATCTATCCTGCACATGGAGCCGGCTCTGCCTGTGGCAAAAACATGAGCACTGAAACATGGGACACGCTGGGTAATCAAAAGAAATTAAACTACGCCCTTCGCGACGACATGTCTCGTGCAGAATTCATACGTGAGGTAACCGATGGTTTAACTCCTCCTCCACAATATTTCGCCAAGAATGCCCTGATGAATAAACAGGGATATGAATCCATCGATTCCGTAATGGAACATGGCTCAAGGGCACTAAGCGTAGAAGAGTTTGAACTACTTGGAGAAGAGGATGATGTGGTATTGCTCGATGTAAGAAATCAAAGAGATTTTGTCAAAGGATTTATTCCTGGTTCTGTTTTCATAGGCCTCGATGGATCTTTTGCACCATGGGTAGGAGCATTGATCCCGGACATCAAACAAAAGATCATTCTTATAGCTCCGGAAGGAAGAGAAGAAGAAACAGTGATGCGATTAGCACGTGTTGGATATGATCATGCCTTAGGATATCTGAAAGGTGGTTTTTCTGCCTGGAAAGCAGCAGGAAAAACTGTCCATGAAATTCAATCCATCGATGTCCCTACATTCAAACAACATTTAACGGAGCATCCTGAGATCAACATCCTCGACGTACGCAAACCAAACGAATACGAAAAATCTCATCTCACCAGCGCACATCATTTTCCTTTGGATTTTATCAATGCACACATGGCAGAGATTAATCCTTCTTCCACTTACTACTTACAATGTCGTTCAGGTTACCGTTCGACCATTACAGCATCCATTCTCAAAGCGCGAGGCTATCATCACCTGATTGATGTGATTGGTGCTTTCGATGATATGCAGGCGGAGGATATGCCGATGGTAGGGACGTGCGAAAGTGTGAATGTCAGATCGTAACGAGGGATCACAGGATCACAGGATCAAGGGATCAAGGGATAAAGGGATCAAGGGTTTAAAGGATCAAGGGATTAAAGGATTAAAGGATAAAGGATAAAGGATAAAGGTATAAGGGGAATAAAATTCTCTGCGTACTCTGCGCCTCTGCGTGAGGTACCCTGTCGATACAAAATGATCAATGAAGAAATCAGAGAAGATATCGATGAAGTATTTATTTTAAGAAAAATTCATCACTTACCATAGGGTGCAGATCCTTTCGATTTTCTAAAAGATGCCTAAACTTTTATCAATACAAATGGAGACACTTGCCAGCAAGTGATCGACTCGCCATTTTCATAGCTGGGACGGGACAGTATTGATC
>JALYSC010000131.1:0-3829 GCA_030855005.1 Bacteroidota bacterium
TTGAATATTTGTTATGTGGTTGAAATTACTGCACAGCAAATGCATTGGTCCAGGCTGGCGGATGATACCATCTACTATGCCAATGAATATCTTCCTGACCGGCTGATGGTTACAGCTACAGGTCCAGGTCAGATCTGGGACTTCAGATCATTACGTGCTCCTTATGCACTCAGCCGTCGCGTGATTGTCACCGGGGAACATGATAAGCAGACTTATGCATCTCTCATCAATGGAAAACAATCTGATGCCATCCTTGCTGTGGCAGGAAAGACATCAACCATCGTACAGGTGATTGAGGATAATCCTTTGTGTACCGGCAGGCTCAATTATACATTGACTCCCGCGAAAAAACCTTTCTTCAATGCCATCCTTGGTGGAAACTATATCTATCGCGGAAAGATGACAACTGTATTTGCATGGCCACGGGACATCAATTGTAATTGGAAACCATCCACACTTCCGGATTCAGTTCGCATTACTTATGATATAGTAGAAGAGATAATCGTTGATGGAGAGGGCACACTTTATCTGCCGACTGAAGTGAACAATGCATATCGTCAGCATGTCGCAGAAAAACGCACAATCAGGATAGAGGCAAAGATAGCCCAAAGATGGCTGGACATGACTTCCAGGATTCCCGGACTTCCATTAATAACTTATACTGAGATCCTTCGATTTGTGGAGTCCGCTACCGGATTATTACTTGCTGATGTTGAGATCCGTGATGGTCGTAAGCCGGTGCGAATTGAATTTAAAACACATCCTCTCATAACACGCATTTTCCCTGAGGAGCCATCACGTCCGGATATATTTGCATATCCTAATCCCAGTTTTGACATTGTACGATTTCAAATGTCTGATTTGTTGTATGGAAAATACAAACTCAAAATATTCAACATCCTAGGTGTGGGAGTTAAATCGCTGGAGGTGGAAGTCGACGATTCACGGGAGACAGTTTCAGTAGATCTCAGTGAGATGCAACGTGGCACATATCTCTTCCGTCTGGAAGATAGTTTGGGTCGTACCATCAAGACCAAAAGGGTAGTGCTCATTCAATCTTGATTGTACTGATACTTTATTGTTATGGAGCCGGTTGCAAATCAATTTCAAGGGTATACACCGGGTCCTGTTCAGTCTGTGTCAACGGATTGGAGTGATGGACGTGTCTCCATGCTGCGACTGGATCTGCTGCAATCCTGGGCCTCCGGTAATAAATATTACAAACTAAAATACACTCTCGAGGAAGCTTACCGACGAAGTGTTCACACGGTAGTAAGTAAGGGAGGGATGTTTAGCAATCATCTTTATGCACTGAGCGAAGCGTGTAACACATTTGGATTTAAGTGTGTTTGCATTATTCGTTCCTACGGTGAAGATCCTGCTAATCCTACGTTGCAATGTCTGCGCAATAATAAATGTGACCTTATTTTTTTAGATCCATCGGCTTACGATGTTTTCAATGAATTCGATGCGGAGAGGGTATCACCCGGAAGCTCTTTTATTCCAGAAGGAGGGGAGAGCAAATCCGCAATCAGAGGTGCAACTGAAATCCTTCAATCAATTGATCAGCGTGACGTCAACCATATTATCATTTCAGGTGGGACGATGACGACTGCAGCAGGGCTATTGCAATCAGCAGATGAAAATATACAGTTAAGTATTGTACCTGCCTGGAAAGGATGTACTGTTGACTTTGTCAACAATATCTTAGAGAAATATGAAATTGTTCCTCGATGCAGTTGGACGCTCTGGCCTGATTTTCATTTTGGTGGGTTTGCAAAAAGTAATAAGTTGCTGGTTTCATTTATGCAATCATTTACAAGAGCAACGATTATCCCACTGGACCCTGTCTATACAGCCAAGATGATGTATGGTATCTGCGAAAAAATGAAGTTGGGATTCTTTGATAAAAATGATAAAATTCTTGCCATTCATACAGGAGGACTCCAGGGATTAGAAGGAGCGTATTATAAAAACCCTGATTTATTTGCGAATTATATAGGCTTGGTGAAGGGATTTATTTGAGTATCACCATGATACTAACCGCTTATCCATTTTTCAATCACACGAGGGTAATAGTAATGCTCGAGTTTTAGCACTTTATTGCTGATATCACTGACGTCATCAGTTGGCTCAATATCAGTGAATTTTTGAAAGATAATTCTTCCATCATCATATTGCTCATTGACTTCATGTATTGTGATACCGGATTCGCGGTCACCTGATTCTTTTACTTTTTCATGGACATGAATTCCGTGCATACCGTACCCTCCATATTTGGGGAGCAGGGCAGGGTGAATATTGAGAATTCGTCCTTTGAATTCATTGACCAGCCAGGAAGGAAGGAGTAATAGAAATCCTGCGAGGATCAGATGTGTAATTTTATTTGCATGCAGCAGAGGCAATACAAATTCTGGTTGTGACCATGCTGATTTTGGAATGACCGTTGACTGAGCTCCATATTGTTGAGCTACCTGGAGTACACCGGCTTTTGATCGGTTAGTAATAATTAGACTAACGCAAATCGAATGATGATCTGCGAAATATTTACAGATCCGATCAGCATTACTTCCTGTACCGGAAGCTAAAATGGCAAGATGAGATTTATCCCCTGATGACATTGTATTTGCCACTATTGGAAGGATCTAATTTTCTCATGCTATCGTAGACCGTAGATTTTTGGGTGCGATCTGCATTCTTCATGATCTCTATGATCTCATCACTCTTGGCAGTGATAAACATGAGGACACCGATACTATTGGGGTAGGACACGTTGGTCTTATCAACTTCCTTAATGGCATCAACCATGGTGACGATGGCAAGACCCGGATTAGAATGAAGTACATCAAGACTTTTACGGTGATAATTATACCATGCTTCACGGAAGGAGCGGAAGCGAGAGTTCATTAGATTTTCAATGATCCAATAGCGGGTTGTTTTCCGGCTTAGGGCAGTCCATCCTTTATCGCTATCGGCAACATTTGGTGGCACTTGGTTAATTATAGCCTGCGCTTTTTGAAAGAAAGGATCGCCTCCACCTAATGTAAAGCTTTCAGCATCCAGCCCTAATATTAGTTGAGCATAAAAACTAAAAACGGCTGATAGATTTTCCTTAAAGAATTCAGTACCATTTTCGATCGGTTGGAATTCCTGATACGAAAATGTGATTTCCCTATCCACATGGTTGATAAGGACAGTTTTATATTCTGATCCAAAAACCGGGCGGATAGCTTTTATAGCGATGTCTGCCTGGTAGCCATTGTTTCCTAACTCAGCGCTGATGTTGATTTGGACATTTATGTCAATCCTTTCATAAGGCTTATACTCATCCTCAGTCCATCGTTCCTGGTTAAGAAATTCCTGCACATCCCTTTCCAGCGTCTTGAAAACATTGGCATCCGTCTCTTGTAATTTGGGAGTGCTGACAGTCACCACGGCATTGAATTCCTGAGCCTTGGCACTTGAGACGATAAGCAGAATTAGAAGAGGCAGAAATCTGAAGATTGAATTATTTTTTAGCATTTGCCTGAATCATTGTTTTGATGGCATCGACGATATCCCGTGCCACATCTCTTTTTGATTTTAACTCGAAGTTTTCCCGTTTATTGCCCGGATACACAAATGTCACCTTATTTGTGTCATGTCCAAAGCCGGCGCCGGCTTCTCGGGGGTTGTTCAGGACGATCATGTCCATATTCTTTTTACTCAATTTCTCCACTGCATTCGCTTCCCCATCCTGCGTCTCCAGTGCAAATCCCACTAGCAGTTGGTTACCGGATTTCTTTCTTCCCAATGTGGCAGCGATATCAGGAGTACGGATCATCTCCAG
>JALYSC010000131.1:3839-7370 GCA_030855005.1 Bacteroidota bacterium
GTAAGGTGGTCAGTACTTTTCTTGATTTTTTCAGGAGATATCATAGCAGGTTTATAATCTGCGATGGCTGCAGCCAATACCGTTACATCAGCTTTTTCAAAAAAGTTCTCACAAGCAGTCAACATGTCATCAGCAGAAACAATGTGAGTCACATGGATTCTGTCATCTTTTGGAATAACACTATCGGGACCCAGCACAAGATGAACATCTGCTCCCCGGTTTGCAAATTCTTCTGCAAGGGCAACTCCCATTTTACCTGTGCTGTGATTGCCTACGTATCTCACAGGATCCATGGCTTCATAGGTTGGACCTGCATTGACCATCACATTGATACCGGTCAGGTCTTCCTGGAAATGAAAATAGTCTTTGAGTCTTGCAGTGATTTCTTCAGGTTCTGCCATACGCCCTGGTCCCGTCAATCCGCTTGCTAATTCACCGTTCGCTACATCGATGATGTAATTTCCATAAGATTGTAAGCGGCTGATATTTTCTTGCGTTGAAGGATGTGCCCACATATCAAGGTCCATCGCCGGTGCAAAGAAGATAGGGCAACGTGCGCTTAAATACGTTGCAGACAACATGTCTGAAGCCATACCTAAGGCACAGCGAGCTAATGTATGTGCAGTGGCAGGTGCGATGACTAAAGCATCTGCCCATAATCCCCATTCAACATGGTTGGTCCATGTATCACCATCATGTATATCTGATGCAACCGGTGATTTACTAAGGGTAGATAAAGTTAGCGGAGAAATAAAATCTTTCGCAGAGGAAGTCATGATTACACGAACGGAGGCACCATCTTTCGTCAGTAAACGGACGAGGTAAGCTGCTTTATAAGCTGCAATACTGCCCGAAACACCAAGAATGATTTTTTTGCCTGACAATGAAGACATGTTCATATCGATTCGTGACGAAGGATCACTCCTTATCTTCAGGAAACTCCTCTTCTCTGAGGACGGGTTCAGGATATCGCCACTCAAGATCTCCATTGATGAATTCTTCCGTAGCCAGAATGGTCGGGCTTGCCATTTTTTCATAAGAACGAGAGATTTCAATCTGCTCTTTATTCTCATGAATTTCTTCAATGGTTTCTGTCACCACAACGAATTCCTCCAGTTTGTCATGAAGTTCTTTCTTCAATTCTGTCGAAAGTTGACGGGCTCTTTTACTGATCACAGAAATCGATTCATAAATGTTGGCAGTCCTTGAGGAAAGATCCTTGATATCTCTGGCTTTGACATTAGGATCGATATTGGTGCTCAGATTTTTGATATTACTCATTTTGACAGATTTTTAGCGTTAATGTCTATTTTCTTGTGAAGCTCTCTGGCATCATTGACATGAGCTCCTTTTGGATAGCGGTTGATGTACTCCTGATATCGGGTATCAGCTTCTTCATATCGTTCAGCGCGTTTGTCGTACACACTATTGACAGCATATTCATAAGCTGATTTTAGCATCAGGTATCGTACTTCCTCAGCACGTGTAGATTCCGGAAAATCAGAAAGCAAATTATCAAAAGCGGTGATAGCTGCATTGAATTGACTGAGGTCATAATACAACACACCTTGTGCATAAGCCTTTTCTTCCAGCTTGACTCTCAGTTCATCAATCAGCTTATTGCACTCAGCTACGCGATCACTTTCCGGATACTTATTGGCAAAATCCTGGAATGCATCTATTGCTTTGATTGAGGGTTCCTGATCCAGGCGAAATACCGGCGATTGTTTGTAGTACGAGTAAGCAGTCATAAAATCAGCTTCTTCGGTATAACTACTGTATGCAAATGTTGATGAAAAGTTGGTGAAATAAGTGGCAGCTAATGCATAGTTGCCGAGATGATAATGAGTATAGGAATATTTAAAGAATAATTCCTCTCCCTGTCGGGTACCGCGGTATTGATTCAGCACTATTTCCATTAATGTTTGGGCTCTCAGGTACTCACCCTTATCGTAATATTTGATAGATTCTTTGAGTATGCGTTCGGGGTCATTGCTCAGTCTAACCTGCTCAAAGGAGCTTTTACAGGCGCATAAGGAGCTGACAGTCAATAAAATGTAAAGGAAAAACCGCATGGAGGCTACTTAAAATGGTTGGCAAAGATACTACTTCTCTGTCTTTCTGCAGGCATTCCTTTCACCTGTCAATCAGGCGCTTAGAGTGTTTCAGGATGAGACATTGAGACTCTCCAAAACGTCTGCGATGCGTCTGTCATTGCTTAATCGGGGCACCTTATTTTGACCACCGAGTTTGCCGATGGATTGCATATAGGCAATGAACGATCCTGGTGCCAATGATCTCACCTTCAGAGGCTGCAGGATATTTCCCATAATAAGGTCTTCATAATATAGATTCTGACCCCACCATCGATTCATTGAGCTTTCGTGAAAATGAAATCAAATCATCAGGTGCTTTACTGAATTCAATCCACCACTCATGAAATGGTTTTTCACCACCACCCGGATTGACCTGGGGCGCGACAGTAAATTCATTGATCAGGCATGGATATCGAGCGACCGTTTCTATCAAAGCTTCTTCTACTTCTTTTGCAATAACATGTTCACCAAATGCTGAGATAAAATGTTTCGTCCTGCCGGTGACTTTTATTCTTGGAATATCAGTAGTGATAAATTCAATCGTATCTCCTATATCATAACCCCACAATCCTGCATTTGTATTCAGGATGAGAGCATAATCAATTCCACTATCCACTTCATTTAATTGTAATCGAATCGGCTGAGTGGATTTCAATTCACTGACAGGTACAAACTCAAAATATATGCCTTTGTTACATCGAAGTAGTAATCCATTAGCCACATCTGTCGTATCCTGAAAAGCAATAAAACCTTCTGATGCAGGATACGTCTCGAGACTTGCAATTTTGCCTCCCATCAATTGCTCGAGTTGTGCTCTGTATGGTTCATAGTTTACACCGCCATAAACGAACAATTGAAGATTTGGAAATATTTCCCTGACTGTTTCTTTTCCGGTAAGTTGGAGTAGTCTTTCAAAATACATTTGTACCCACGGAGGTATTCCACTGATAAGTCGCAAATCCTGACCTACAGTTTCTTTTGCAATCTGGTCAACTTTAGTTTCCCAATCCTGAATGCAATTCGTTTCGTAGGTAGGTAATTGATTTGAACGCAGCCATCCAGGGACCCAATGATTAATAATACCTGATAATCGTCCTGTTGGAATATTTCCTTTAGTATCAAGTTCCGGCGATCCGGAGAGGAATATCATTTTCCCCTGGAAGAGTTTATTAAGATGCAGTAACGATGTCATATTGAACAATGCATCACGTGCATTGACAACATGATTAGGAATACTGTCTTTGGTGATAGGAATATATTTTACTCCGCTGGTTGTACCTGAAGTCTTCGCAAAGTAAAGTGGCTTACCGGGCCAAAGAACATGGTCCTCACCGGCAATAATTTTATCTACATAAGGTCGAATGGATTCATAATCACCAACCGGTATCTGTGTGATAAAATCCTTATGATTTTTGATGGAAGAAAAGCCATGATC
>JALYSC010000131.1:7380-7827 GCA_030855005.1 Bacteroidota bacterium
TAGACGCTGCCTGATGAATCAGTTGATGAAATAATTCATCCTGATGACGCTGAGCCAGGAGCGCTTCTTTTACTATACGACGTCGTGTGATTTTAGCGACGGCATTGATGACATTATGTTTGATTCCCATGCATCCGGATCAGTCCAGACGCAGATCTTCTACATGTACGCCCGGATAAGCTTCAGGGCGAAAGGTAAAGAGTTTGGCAGGATCCCAGGCTACCGGATTCACCACAGAGCTAATGGTCATATCCTGTTTCGATCCATCAGAAGAAAGAGCATTGATATAATTGAGTGTGCCATTCCTTACACCAATTGTAAATTTAGAATACTCATCAAAGCGTCCTTTTAAAGGTTTCGCTTCTATTGTAGTCATTCCATCTTTTGTGCCAATCAGTGTAAATACCAAGTCATTCGCTTTATGTAATTGCAGGAAATCAGTTGGGC
>JALYSC010000532.1:0-555 GCA_030855005.1 Bacteroidota bacterium
TATTATCAGTATACCCGGCGACAATCACAACAAATTTTCCGCGCATATCTTCCATGCGTTTGAGAATGATCTGGATAGCTTCCCCACCAAAATCATAAGGTGATCCGCGTTCCTGCGCAAGGGAATAAGCTTCATCAATAAAGAGGACGCCACCCATGGCTTCATTAATTTTTTCACCGGTCTTGATAGCTGTCTGGCCTACATAACCTGCTACGAGTCCTTCGCGATCTACTTCGACCAGGTGTCCTTTCGCAAGAATACCCAGGCCTTTATAAATTCGTGACAGAATACGTGCAACGGTTGTCTTGCCGGTTCCGGGATTGCCTGTAAATACGGAATGCAGTGAAAATTTATTGAGTACATCCTTACCGGTTTCCTGATAGAATTTTACAAGACGCACCATTTCATTCACCTCATTTTTGATGTTCTCTAATCCGGTTAATGCATTGAGATCATCCAACGCTTCCTGCAATATCTTTTCAAGGTCTTCAGGAGTATTACCTATGCTTGCAGGATCAAGTGGTTTCATTAGTTTGGCAGCATCTGTTATCACTT
>JALYSC010000532.1:565-2363 GCA_030855005.1 Bacteroidota bacterium
TATCACTTCAGCCGCACCTTCCTCAAACGTCTCACCTACCTGAAAGGAAGTGCTGGCAATGAGCGTATCCATGAATACTACTTCAAGTGTATACGAATCATTAAACCATGAGCCTGGCGTATCATTACCCCAGCTTGCGAAAGTTGTGTAGACTGTACCCGCAGTAGATGGCGCCACATAGATGACGTAATTGTGACTACCCTTTGGCAATCCATCTTTATCGTAAAACCCAAAAATGGTTTCTACGAAGTAATCGGTATTTGCCTTATTTTTAAATTTGAATTCTCCCCACACATAGCGGGTTTCTTTCTGATTGAATTTTCTTACATATTTTTTGGTCGGACTGCTACTGCCTGATTTATCTCCCTCATAAAGTTGAAACGACTCAAAATCAAAAAAGAGGTTTTCACCAGGCGCGGCCTGGCCAAGATCTTCTACATAAAAAAGCGCTTCTCCAACTTTCACTTCATCAATATATCCTTCCCAGATATAGGTGCCTTTCTTCCAGTAATCTCCCGGTAAAGGCTTTCCCCAGGAATGTCGGATATACACTACATTCTCATCTTTTGAAATCTTTCTTTTTTCTTCCCAGTTGGATAGTTCATTTCTGGCAGAACCATTCACGAAATAGCATTTGGTTCGTAGTGACGCTTCCCAATCTTCTTCGTCAAACAGCTTATTGTAAAATGACAATTCTACACGCATGTAGGTTGTCTCAAAGCGGTCAAACACCTTGCGATACTTTTTTGTACTCTCCGCCATCCATTCATCCGATGAATGCACCTTCATATCACGATACTTGTACTTGAGTTCCATAGGATTATGCTTTGCAGCGTTAGAGGCGGCTGAAATTCTGGTTAAAAATGAGGTTTCAATGTAGGGAAAAAATAGATTTCCAAACCTTATAGGCTATTTAGATGTATGTATATCACATTTAACATTTTATGATGAAGTGTCTGGTATTTCTTATTCTGTTGGCTATGATTTCCCCTGCAGCTACTTACTCACAGGGGCTTCAAATCACCGATCCAATCCGTTTCCTGGCATTGGGTGATTCCTATACCATTGGGCAAAGTGTACCGGTCAACCATCGTTGGCCAGTCCAGCTAATGGATTCACTGGAAACAAGAGGGTATACTGTTGATACTTTACGAATTATTGCTACCACAGGCTGGCGTACTGACAATCTGCTCAACGCAATCCGAAGCCAGGATCTGAAGGATGAGAACTATAACCTTGTCTCTCTTCTTATTGGTGTCAACAATCAATATCAGGGAAGGCCTTTCAGTCAGTATACCAATGAATTTCCCATCCTTCTTGATTCAGCTATTAGTTATGCTGGTGGCGATCCTTCGCGTGTATTTGTAGTCTCCATTCCTGATTATGTTTACACACCATTCGGCCAGCAAAGCGGTGATCCGGGTCAAATAAGTATGGAATTGGATCAGTATAATGCGTTCAATCAGCAAATCGCGGCAGATTACGGAGTTACCTATTTTAATATCACACCTATCAGCAGGCTTGGCATACAACATCCGGAATATGTAGCAAATGATGGATTACATCCAAGTGGTATACAATATACCGAATGGGTGCAACTGATGCTGGAATTGATCGATGAACAAGCCACAGGTGTATATCTTCCTAAGTCAGAGGCTTTAAATGTCAATATTTTTCCAAACCCTGCATGGGATGAGATCACGCTCGAGTTTCCCCTTGAAAAAACAACAGGTAGTTTTAGGATTCAGTTGTATGCGGCTGATGGAATGCTGATCCTGGAAAGAACAATCAACAGATC
>JALYSC010000533.1 GCA_030855005.1 Bacteroidota bacterium
GCATATGGCGTAGTATGTATTAAAGGATCACTGGATCACAATTTTGTTTAATCATATCATTCTGTTTCAAAGCATCTCCCCGGCGTTTTCGAATATGATGTTTCAACGAAACGAGTCATGAGAATCGCAGGGGTCGGGGGCGGTTGAAAAAATATTGAGGCTACGTCTTAGTGTGTATCAAGCTATGCTTCCCCATGTGATTTTTGTTATATTTGGAATCACCACTTTATTGAGTCCTCGGTTTATAATCTCATCTCTGTGGCTTACTAGAATTTCAATTCACAATCGAAATCCAAAAAATCAACAACATGCTTAAGGAATTCAAAGAATTTATCACGAAAGGCAACGTCATTGAACTGGCCGTTGCAGTAATAATCGCAGGAGCTTTTGGTACGATCATATCTTCATTTGTAGATGATGTTATTACACCTCTTCTTCTCGCACCTGCGTTGAAAGCCGCCGGTGTCGATAATATCAGTAGTCTTGCATATGGCGCTGTCAAATATGGAAACTTCCTGGCAGCAATCATTAAATTCCTGGTAATCGCCTTCGTCCTTTTCCTGGTGGTTAGAACAATTAACAACCTCAAGAAAAAACCTGCTCCGGCTGGACCTGCAGGACCAACACAGGAAGAGCTCCTTACTCAAATCCGTGATTTGCTACGTAACAGACCATAGATAAAGCAGTGAGCATTGTCTCTGCATAAGAGTTTGTGTTGAGAAGGTTTAGCATTACTTTCTTCGAAAGCAAACGGTTGAGGAAGTTTAGAAATCAAATTCTTCCTCAACATTTTTTTACATCCGTATGCAACAGATGAATCAGGAGTGAAAATTCACGAGTCTCGAATTACGGTTTACCACAAGGGTCACAAAGGATTACGAAGGACACCAAGCAAGTTATGTCTCGACGACTGCGATCGAACCCTTGACCACATTAATTAGCCAATTGTTTCTGCGAAACGTCGCAGTCGATAATGCTAGAGATTTAATTCGAGAAAGAAAATACGACTCACGATTCACGGCTGACGATTTATGTCAGATATTTTCCAACAATAGGCATCCTTCTTCCAACGCCAAATGCTTTTGGAGAAACGCGTAACACAGGAGCGGTCTGATGGCGTTTGAATTCGCTGGTATTAACAAGTTTTAAAATTCTTCGCACCAGCGTTTCATCAAATCCCATGTCGATAATTTCCTGAGGACCTAAGCGACGCTCTATGTACATGTACAGGATTGGATCCAGGATATGGTATTCAGGAAGGCTATCACTGTCCTTTTGATTAGGTCGCAATTCTGCGCTGGGTGGTTTCGATATTGAATTTTGAGGAATGATCAATCCATCTTTGTTGATGTAATTCGCAAGCAAATAAATTTCTGTTTTATAAATATCACCTAATACAGATAGTCCTCCGGCAAGATCACCATACAATGTACCATACCCAACTGAAAACTCACTCTTATTGGTAGTATTCAATAGTATATTTCCATACTTATTGGAAATACCCATCAGGATAATTGCCCGACAACGTGCCTGAATATTTTCTTCTGTAACATCAAAAGGTTTTCCTTCTAGGACACCTTCCAGATTTTTTAGGAAAGCTTCATATGACTCTTTGATTGGAATGATGTCATAACGAATACCAAGTTTCTCCGCAAGGTCTTTAGCATCATCCACACTATGCGAAGAACTATAGGGACTAGGCATCAGCACTACACGAACATTTTCTTTACCCAATGCCCTTGTAGCCATTACGGCTGTGATCGCTGAATCAATTCCCCCACTCAAACCAAGGATGGCTTTTTTTAATCCCAGTTTTCCAAAATAGTCCTTGAGGCCAAGAATAATAGCATCATGAATAAGTGTGATTTTATCTTTTGGTTGTTCCCGATTGTATCCGCCTTTTACAACGTCATTCAATTCATAATATCGTGTCTCCTCTACGAAATAAGGCATCTCATCATATACATTACCATCCGGCGACAACACAAGGGATCCGCCATCAAATATGATCTCTGTTTGAGCCCCAACTACATTCGAATAGAACATAGGGATTTTGTACCGCGCCACATTGGCTTTTATAACCTCTAACCTGTCAGCTGCATGATCATAATCAAAAGGAGAAGCAGAAACATTGACCATCAGATCAGGATGTTCAGGGAACATCAAATCCATAGGACAAACTGTATACAAAGGATTTTCATTTCCAAGATTCCACAGATCCTCACACACCGTCAATGCAATCCGTTTTCCTTTAAACATCACTGTTCTATGATGCTTAGCCGGTTCGAAATATCGATACTCATCAAATACATCATAGGTAGGCAACAAAGTCTTATGCTGGACATGTATCACCTCCTGAT
>JALYSC010000534.1 GCA_030855005.1 Bacteroidota bacterium
GTAAAAGCGTTTCGGCATCAATTTGTTTGTCTTCACTCAGTACGCTGAGTTGCTCAATCAGATTTTTGAGTTCACGGATATTCCCGGGCCAGCTATATTTCAGAAGTATGTTTTTAGCTCCTTCATCAAATCGAATTGATTCGGTGTGATACAATTCTGCAAAATCAACTGCGAATCGCCGGATCAGGATCTGAATGTCCTCAGGTCTTTCTTTCAGACTTGGGATATGAATGGGGACTGTGTTTAAACGGTAGTAAAGATCTTCTCTGAATTTTCCTTTCCTGATTTGTTCTTGCAGATCAAGATTACTGGCAGCAATTACGCGCACATCAGTTTTCTGTGTGTGCGAAGCTCCTACTTTAATAAATTCACCTGACTCGAGGACGCGCAATAAGTATGATTGCGTATCCTGTGGCATCTCTGCGATTTCGTCAAGAAATATTGTCCCCCCATCTACTGTTTCAAAGTAGCCTTTCCGGTCAGCAGTAGCACCAGTAAAGGAGCCTTTCTCATGGCCGAACAATTCAGAATTGATAGTGCCCTGAGGAATGGCTCCGCAATTGACTGCAATGAATTTATTATGCTTGCGTGCGCTCAGCTGATGTATGATTTGGCTGAAAACCTCTTTACCTACTCCGCTTTCTCCACTGATTAAAACTGTGAGGTCAGTAGCAGCTACACGTTCAGCTATATTAAGTGCCCTGTCGAAGATGCTGGGCTCATACGTGATCAGGGCTTGACGATGCGCCCGATCAAGGTTGCACTATTGGATGATTCAATTAATACCTGTGCATAATCCCCTGGCGCATAACTTTCCTGTTTTTCAAATACCACAACTTTGTTCTGGGAGTTACGCCCTTTGTATTCAAGGTCGGATTTTTTCGAATCTCCTTCTATGAGAACTTTGCACACCTTACCGATATCACGCGCATTATGTAGGCTTGAGATACCTCTTTGAAGAGCAATGATTTGATTAAGTCTTGTCTTCTTTACTTCATCATCAATGTCATCCTTGTATTTCCTTGCTGCCAGGGTGCCGGGTCTTTCAGAATACATGTACATATAACTCATGCTGAAATCTGCATATTCAATCATGGAAAGTGTGTCCTGATGATCTTCCTCCGTCTCTGTACAGAAACCTGCAATTATATCAGAAGAGATTGTGCAGTCAGGAATGATCTGTCGTATTGCTTCCACCCTGTTACGGTACCATTCTCTGTCGTATGTACGATTCATCAGGGAAAGGATACGACTGCTTCCTGACTGTACAGGCAGATGGATGTAATTGCAAATATTTTCGTACTTCCCTATAGTATACAATACCTCATCCGTAATGTCTTTTGGATGTGAAGTACTAAATCTGATTCTCAAGTCAGGATGGATTAGGGCCACCAGTTCAAGTAATTGCGCGAAATTATATACTTCGTTTGTTTCAGGATTCTGCCACTTATAGGAGTCTACATTTTGACCCAATAATGTCACTTCCCGGAATCCTTTATAGAAAAGATGATTCGCTTCAGAGATGATTGTAAATGGATCACGTGAACGTTCTCTTCCTCGTGTGAAAGGGACTACGCAAAATGAACACATGTTATCACAACCGCGCATAATGGAAATAAAGGCAGTGATGCCATTACTCTCCAGTCTTACAGGGCTGATGTCGGCGTAGGTTTCTTCTTTGGAAAGAAGCACATTGATCCCTTTATCGCCTACTTCTGCATCAGATAAAAGCCTGGGAAGATCCCGGTAGGCATCAGGACCAACTACGATATCCACTAATTTTTCTTCCTCCAGTAAATTTTTCTTCAATCGTTCGGCCATACAGCCGAGGATGCCTACCATCGTTCCGGGACGACTGAGTTTGATCTTATCGATCGTTCTCAATCTTTTTCTGATCGTTTCTTCGGCCTTTTCCCTAATAGAGCAGGTATTGAGGAGAATCAGATTGGCTGCTTCAATATCTGTGGTGGGTAAGTATGCGCAGGACTGGAGAATGGAAGCCACGATTTCACTGTCGCTGAAGTTCATCTGGCAGCCGTAGGATTCAATATAGAATCGCTTTACATCAGATGATATGATTGCCTCATTATCAGCAGAATATAATGCTTCGTCGTGACGGGATGTTGCTATTGTGCGCAGGATCGAATCTGTATGCCTCATAAGTTTAAAAAGGGAGGCGAAGATAAGGATAAATCTGCCATTTTGACACAACAAACCATCAAAGTCAATCTACTGACAGGCCTCATTTGATGACCTGATTTATGGGTTGAAATGTGGTAATTTTGTTTCAAATTAATACCTAATGACTACAGCCACTATGAATTATTCAGCTCATTACATGGAGCTCGAGCATGCA
>JALYSC010000535.1 GCA_030855005.1 Bacteroidota bacterium
GTATATGGGCATTACTCCTTCGCTGGTAGTAGGCACATGGGTCGGTGGTGAGGATCCCTGGATAAAATTTAATACGCTTGCTGATGGACAGGGAGCAGCAATGGCGCGACCTTTTTTCAAAGCTTTTTTAGCTCGCCTTGAAAATTCTACTAAAACTGATTATGACCCTAATGCCAAATTCGAAAAACCCATCGGTGGTCTTGATATAGAAACGGATTGCACTAAATATAGATCTATGGATTTCGGTCCTGCCGCAGATCACTATGCACCTCAGGAACAGTTCGAAGAGGAATTCATAGAAAATTAAGTTCCTCCAAATCCTTTTTATCTTTCCGGCTCATCCCCGCTGATTATATATATAAACAACAAAAGCAGCCGTAATGAAGTATTGGTATTTGGGTGGCCTCTCTGTCTGGCTCCTGTGTTTTCTCTCAGTAATGAGTTGTGTGCCGGTGGAAGAAAAAAAGGAGGTACCATTTGATGTGAGTATAGGTAATCCTGAGATTCGCAACATTTACGATCTGCAGATTCGTCAGGAGAAAGATAGCCTGCTTCGGTATTTGAAAAGTGAAAATCCTTCTTTCCGGTATGCAGCAGCACGTGCATTTGCATCCTACCGTGATACCACAATATTGGATGCTCTTATGCCATTATTGACAGATGCTGATGGGCAGGTCAGAGAGATGGCCGCATATGCAGTAGGACAGATCGGCTCGCAAAAAGCAGAGGGTCAACTGACCTCAGCTTTTGACGGAAGAGATAGTGCACGCCTATATCTGGAAGCTAACAGTGCAATCCTTGAAGCAATGGGGCAGATTGGCACTGCTCAGTCATTACAAGCATTAAGTACGATTTCCACCTATCAGCATTCCGATACACTGCTACTACTTGGACAGGTACGAGGGATATATCGGTATGCATTGAGAAATATGATTGATCCGGAAGGTACCGCGACAATGATGCGGTATCTCACAGATGTGAATATGCCATCAGAAGTCAGGTTGATTTCTGCACATTACTTACATCGCGCTGCCAACCTGGAGCTATCGTCTTACAGTAAGGACCTAATGACTATATGGCAGGGTGAAAGTGACCCTGATCTCCGCATGTGTATAGCAACAGGCATAGGTAAATTAAAAACTCCGGAGGCACAAAAGCTATTAAGTGAAAGTCTGCAGACAGAATCTGATTATAGAGTGAAGTGCAACATCCTGCGCGCACTTCAGGCTTTTGATTACGCATCAATTGTAGACCTGATGCTTGAGTTTTCTAAGTCAACAAATCCGGCAATAGGTGAAGTCGCTTCCCAATATTTTGTTACGCAGGGACGCGAGAAAGATGCATCACGTTATAAAGCTACAATGGATTTATCCAGGACATGGGAGGCAAAAACGCGGTTAGCAGAAGCAGCCAATAAAGGGATGTCATCCATGTTTACAGCTCCAAAAACCAATTTGCAGAAGGAAATTCTTTCGCATATGGCAGGCGCATCAAATGTGTATGAGAAAGCAGCTTGGCTTAAAGCATATGCAAGTGAATTACGCAATTTTGAATCCATTCCAAAGTATATAGCAGCAGATCAGCCTGCTGTCATTCGAACACAAGCCGTACAAAGTCTAATCGATGCTTGTAAGGATAAAAATTTTGATGCCTATTTTGCAGGTGAAGGACATCTGATCCGTAGCCAGATCGGCAGCTATCTCGCTAATGCGATGCGCACAGGAGATCCAGGTATTCTTGCATTGGTAGCAGGCGCAATTACTGATACCAAAACAGGACTTAAAGCAGTATTCAATGATAGAAAGGCTGATCTGAGTAAAGCCCTCGCTAATCTCAAACTTCCAGCTGAGACAGAAACATATATTGAGATATCAAAAGCCCTCAAAGAATATGGTATCGATACACCACCGATACCAGACGATCAGCTTTCTGTAAAAGCAATGGACTGGTCAGTGATTGATAAATTAAAACCGCAGAGCAAAGTGCACATTATTACCTCTGCCGGTGATATTGATGTAGAACTTTATCCTGAACGTGCTCCACAAAGTGTTTCTAATTTCATCCAATTAGCTTCAGAAGGATTTTTTAACGGAAAAGCTTTTCATCGGGTCGTACCTAACTTCGTAGTTCAGACAGGGTGTCCTCGTGGCGACGGATTTGGAAGTCTTGATTTCACCATCAGATCTGAAGTTGATCATGGGTATTACAATGACGAAGGTTATTTAGGCATGGCCTCAGCAGGCCCGCATACTGAAGGCACACAATTTTTTATCACCCATTCGCCTACACCCCATCTTGACGGCAGATATACACTGTTTGGTAAAGTAAAATCAGGCATGCAGGTTATTCAT
>JALYSC010000132.1 GCA_030855005.1 Bacteroidota bacterium
ATATCACCGGAAGCGGTAAGACACTTTTGCAGGCAACTTATGACAGGTTTCATCATTTTATTCCTGCTGATCATATCTATATTATCACGCATGAATATTATCGTGATCAGACGATGGAAGCAATTCCAGGCTTTAATGAGGAGAACATCATTTGTGAGCCTTCACGCAATAATACAGCTGCTTCTGTAGCATTGGCATCTTTCAAACTCAATAAATTAGATCCGGATGCTGTATGCATTGTATCTCCCGCAGATCATATCATCCTGAAAGAAGATGTCTTTCAGCAGGCTATTATTGATGCAGTAAATCATTCTTATTCTTTTAATTCCATCATTACACTTGGCATCACACCGACGCGTCCTGATACCGGATACGGATATATTGAATTTGATAAAGAGAATAATGAAGCAATTCGAAAAGTAAAATCCTTCAGAGAAAAACCAGACCTCAATAGTGCCCGACAATATCTTAAGGAAGGAAATTTTGCTTGGAATTCAGGTTTGTTTATCTGGCGCCTTGACAATATTCTCAATTCCTTTCAGGCCTATTCACCACAAATCTATTCTGTCCTGGCCGGAGGAATCGATGTTTACAATACCGAACAGGAACAAGCATTTCTGCGAAATGAATATCCATTGACAGAAAAGACTTCAGTGGATTATGCTATTCTTGAAAAAGCTGAAAATGTATATACCATTCCATGTGATATAGGTTGGTCGGACCTGGGTACCTGGTCATCCTTATATGATCTTAGTGCGAAAGATGAAAATCAAAATGTAGCGCTTACGCATCCTGTTCATTTCGAAGATACGAAAAACACCATGCTAATTTCATCTAATGAAAAATTGGTTGTAGTCAGAGGACTGGAAGACTTTATCATTGTGGATACCAAAGATTGTCTGCTGATCTATCCAAAATCTGAAGAACAAAATATCAAATCACTAAAAGAGTCACTCAATAAAGCGGGACTCGACAATTACTTATAGAATAAAAGTGCAGCCTAAACGCATTGTCATTGTTGCGAATACTACCTGGAATATTTACAATTTCAGGTTAAACATCATTCGTAAACTTATAGCAGAAGGACATGAAGTGATTGTCATGGCGCCTTTGGATAAATTTATTTTTTATACTGAAAGCATTCCTGAGGTAACTCACGTACCCATCCGGCATTTATACAGGGACAGTGTTAATCCGTTACAGGATCTTCGACTCCTAAATGAATTGATTAAACTCTACCGCCAATATAAACCTGATTTGGTCTTACATTATACGGTTAAGCCAAATATATTTGGCGGACTGGCAGCAAAATATTTAAGAATTCCCTCTATGGCCGTTGTCACCGGACTTGGATACTCCCTGATCCATGAAGGTTTGATCAATTTTATAACACGTTCACTTTATAAAATTTCGCTGCCGCTAAATCGCAAAGTTATTTTTGAAAATATTGATGACAAGTTGTTGTTTGAAAAAGAAGGCTTGGTAAGTGCATCTAAAACTTTATCCATCAAGGGATGTGGTGTGGACACAACTGCATTCTCCCCGAATGGCGATGGCAGAAACCCTGCAATGCTCACCTTCACTTTTATTGGAAGGTTGTTATATGATAAGGGCGTGAGTGAATTTATTGCAGCAGCAGAAATCGTAAAGAAAGAAAATGATAACGTACAGTTTTGGCTTGTTGGTGATATCGATAAAGAAAATCCATCTTCAATCCGCACTGAAGACCTGATGAAATGGGTGCGTGATCCGAATATTCATTATCACGGTGCCACAGAAAATATTAGAAAATATATTGAAAGGTCTGACTGCATTATTCTTCCTTCCTATCGTGAAGGCATGCCTCGCGTGATCATGGAAGCCATGTCAATGGAAAGGGCAGTGATCACCACTGATACTGCCGGTTGCAGAGAGACGGTAGATGAGAACATCAACGGATATCTTGTGCCCATCAAGAATTCTATAGCGCTTGCCGAAGCGATGAATGATTTTATCCATCTCAACCAGGCTGAACAAATCCGGATGGGTAAAGCAGGAAGAGTAAAAGTCCTCAATGAATTTGATGACAAAATAATTGCTGATCAGCTATACCATGCGATTAAGGAATATCTCACTTAACGCCCTTTCTTTGTCATCTCCTGCCCTCTTCCCAAATTGAATTCCCGCTTTCTCTTTTTCCTCTACTATTATCCCCCGCTTCCCGGCACTCCTGCCAAGCGAAATTTCCGTATTGCTTCAGAAGTTTCAAAGCGAACTTCCTATACTAAAATATTCACTGCCACTGCTCAGCCAGAAGGTCAAAAAAGTGATCCTAATGTTCAAATTGAAACACTTCCAACATACGATTACAGAGCTTACCTAAGAAAGAAAACGGAGGATGGAGCTCTGCCTGAAAAAGTAAAGAATCACTGGTGGGTGCAGATGGGCATTAAGCTCATAAATACTTTCCCATTTAATTTAATTATCGGCGAAGGTGGGTTGATTTATTACAAGAATTTGCTTCGAAAAGGAAGAAAGGAAATTGAAGAGCAAAAGATTACTCATTTGTATTCATCCTATCGGCCTTTTGCAGATCATTATGCAGCTTATAAGTTAAAGAAGCAATTTCCTCATCTCATTTGGATTGCTGATTTCCGGGATCTGATTATTGATCCGCATTATAACCACATCTTTTTTAAAAGCGGTCATCATTTATTTTTCAAAAGAGTTTTTCGTAAGGCAAATTATTTGACTACAGTATCTGATGGTTTAGCAAGGCAATTGGAGCGATATAATTCTGACGTGATCACATTGCGAAATGGAATTAAGAATGTTCCGGATCAGATTGAGCCAACACATTGTAAGTATTTTAAAATCGCCTATACAGGTTCAATGTTTCTTGATAAAAGAAATGCAGAGCCGCTCTTTGCAGCCATTCGTGAATTGATCAATCAGCACCTAATGTCTGAGGATTATGTGAGGATCATTTATGCAGGAAAAGACAGTGATATTTGGCAAAAACTTGCATCCAAATTTGAATTGGATGCTATCCTGGTAGACAAGGGCATTGTAAGTGATAAAGAAGCTACGTTGATCCAACGGGAAGCATGCATTAACGTCCTCTTGACGATTTCCTCAGATAAACTTGAAGGTGTTCTGACTGGGAAGATGATAGAATATTTTGAGTCCGGTAGTCCGGTACTGGGAATTGTTGTTGGACGCAATGATTCGGAGTTGAGTAATATTCTAAAAGAACTTGAGATTGGAAAATCCTTCTCTGACCAGGATATTGATCATAGTGCAATTAAAGATTTTATTTATAAAGAATACCAATATTACAAGACAACAGGAATGAACCGAAAGCCAGTGAATATTGATGTTTTAAAATCAAAATATTCGAGTGAGGCCGTGATGCGAAATTTCCTGGAGAAAATTCATCTTAATAAATGAAGGAGTTGCTTGTATGCATGACAGACTAGCATACATATTTACTATTTTATTCTTCCTCGGATCTGCTTTATGCTTGCTTCCATTTTTATGGTTGTGCCTGTATAACCTCCCGTTAGGAATGCATGAATGGGATTGGATGACACAGTATGCGGGTACGCTTCCTTCCTCGTTGCCCGACCAATGGATATACTTTTACACAACAGAGATTGGACGATATACCAGTGTTGCAATTGCATCGCTCACTTCGTTATGGTGTACACTTACCTTATTTCCTTTCTACTTTATAGGAATACACCTGGCATGGTTAGGAATAATCTATTGGGTTGTTTCCGCAGGCACGTATGATGCGAGGTCAAAAATTAAATGGATTCTTACAGCACTGTTTTTTTTAGTCTACATAGATCAGATTGATGATGTGTATGATTCAATGTTTCGATACACAGGAGCGATTTGCTATCTGACAGGAAGTATTTTAGCTGCGCTGGCTTTAATATTTTTTCTCAAAAGCAAACAAACGCAAAGTATAGTCCCAAAAATCTTATTCATTACTGCTCTTATCCTTTGCATCGGCACGAATGAGATCAGCATGATGATCATCGATATTATACTGTTTATTTCATATGCAAAGAACCGCATAATTCATAAACAAACCGATCGATTATTATTGACGGGTCTATTGGTTGCGATAGCTTGCAGCCTCCTTGTTGTCGCCTCACCCGGCAATCCGATTCGTGTAGAAGCTGAGGGAGGAACTGGAATGTCATTAGGTGCAGCATTCACCATGGCTATTGGAGCAAGTGTCTATCTGTGGATGAAATGGCTCGGTGCAGGAATATTGTTACTCGCTACACCATTGATATTGGCAACAATTGATTTTCAAAATAAAACCGGTCCAAGACATCTCTTCAATGATTTCAGGGTGTGGTTGATCCTATTGATCATCATAGTCCTAATACCAATGTTCTTCCTGATGTTTATTACAGGGGGAGATACATTTCCTGAGCGGGTGATTGATCATTTGTTTATTTATGTGATGTTTGTTTGGACCGGACTTTGGATCTCACTTTTTACGAAGTGGAAAATAAATTTGGCTCAGGTAGTTCGGTCAAAAAAGTATTCATTGTTTTATTCGTGTGGCCTTCTATTTCTACTGTTTATAGTATTTAGTAAAGGTCTCGACATTGACAGGACTGACAAGACAAGCAGGGATGTATTTTCAATGATCAGAAGTAATTCCAATGTATCAAATGCATGGCTCACTTTAATAAAAGGTGAACCACAAGTATATCATTCTGAAATGATGATTGCGTATGAGGAATTGTATACTTGCAAATCGGATACTTGCATAATGAAGAAACCAGAGAACATTCCTTCTCAATTGTATGATCCACTATCGGATCGACGCAACAGGAAAGGCGATCCTTTTATTGGTTATTATTTTAACCCATCCATTCACCAGGTCAAGTATGAAATCCAATAAGTTATTGAGTTGATGAGCGAGAAAGTTTTTTCAAAAATTAAAGAGGATCATAACACACATGCGCGAGCTGGCGTATTGCATTTACCACATGGAGATGTGGAGACGCCCATCTTCATGCCGGTGGGTACTGCGGCAACAGTCAAAGCCGTGCACCAACAGGAATTAAAAGATGCTATAGGTGCACAGATCATTTTAGGAAACACTTATCATCTTTATCTCCGCCCGGGAATAGAAGTAATACAAGCTGCTGGTGGTCTGCATAAATTTAATAATTGGGACCTGCCAATTCTCACGGACAGCGGGGGTTACCAGGTTTATTCATTGTCTCAGCAACGAAAAATTAAGGAGGAGGGCGTAAAGTTTAGTTCGCACATAGACGGCTCCAAACATAATTTCACTCCGGAAGCCGTCATGGATATTCAGCGAAAAATTGGTGCAGATATCATCATGGCGTTTGATGAATGCACACCCTATCCGTGCGATGAAAAGTATGCAACTCGTTCGATGCATATGACCCATCGATGGCTTGATCGTTGTATAGCCCGACATAAGGAAACTGAAGGATTATATGGGTATGATCAGATCCTTGCTCCGATCATACAGGGAAGCACGTATCCTCATTTGCGAAAGATTTCTGCTGAATATATTGCATCTACAGACATGCCTATCAATGCGATTGGTGGTCTTTCTGTTGGAGAACCTCATGAAGACATGTATGCCATGACTTCGCTCGTTACAGAAATCCTTCCCAAAGAAAAACCCCGCTACCTCATGGGAGTGGGCACGCCAGCGAATATTCTTGAATGCATTTCGCTTGGCATTGATATGTTTGATTGCGTGTTACCTACGCGCAATGCACGACATGGATTATTGTATACATCCCGCGGAGTCGTACATATCCGTAATGAAAAATGGAAACAGTGTTTCGATGCTATCGATCCTGATTCCACAGCACCAACGAGTCGTGAACATACGCTCGCTTATCTCCGCCATCTCGTTATTTCCGGCGAGGCTCTTGGTGCGATGATTTCTTCTCTCCAAAATCTTGCCTTTTATCTTCAACTTGTCAAAAATGCACGCGTGCATATTCTTGACGGCACCTTCCATTCCTGGAAAGCTTCCATTCTTCCCACCCTCACACAACCCGCGTAATCCGTGAATCGTCAACCGTGAAAAGTAAATCACGCAATTCTTTTGTGATTTCATTCAGCTGAAACGCAAATCATAATTAATCTTAACTGATCTTATGTGATCTGCCTTTAAACCAAGAATGAGTTGGTTCCTATCAAGTCCTAAACAATAGCATGAATTCGCCACAGGGCCTCAAAAAACTCTTCACTCATTCGTAATTCATACCTGATCACACCCTGAGCCTGGCTTCTGGGGTCTAATAATCTGGCGTCAAAAAATCACTTCGCAACCTTCGTAAATCCACTAACCGGCAAGTTTTTTTAACAATAGTTTATAGAACTCTTAATGTATTTTCCAAAGGGCATTGCGTTATTTGAGTATGCGACTTTGGCTCCTATTCACCTTCTGCTGTACGTCCATATTACTAACTGCCCAATCTGCTCAATCGATTGAATACTCGACCACGGGCAAATTCCATTGGGGGATGTTCAAAGGCAAGATCAATCAACGCCATTTGGAGGAAATGGGCGAAAATACCGGAGCTGTCACTGTTTCATCGCTTAGCTATAAAACATTGAAAGTTGATGACCGAACAGCTGTCATCAAGATTACAGCAGCGTTCCATCCCACTGAATCCTGGACGCGGTATCCCAAACTTACAAATTCCAAGGTAGCACTCGAACACGAGAAGCGTCATTTTGATATTTGCGAAATCTATGCGCGCAAACTTCGTCAACTCGTCAGTCAAACGCGCTTCAGCCGCACTCGCTTCAATGACGAACTCAACGGCCTTTTCAAAAAAGTCACTACTGAGCAACGAAACATCCAGGAACTCTATGATCATGAGACAGATCATTCCATCGATGAGGACCGACAACTTGCCTGGAATCGTAAGATTGACGCCCAGCTCAATGAGTTGGCTAATTATACTGAAACGATTGTTACCGTTCAGGTCAACTAAATGATATTGTTTTAAGGATTTATTGTGGTTAAGAAATAAAAAGCCGATTATCCGTAGACATCTCTTCTATGTCCGATAGTAATTACTGCAACTAAGAGTATTTTATCTTGAATTGTATAAATGATACGGTAATTATGTACTCGAATTCTATATCCTTCCCGATCTTTTAGTTTCTTATAACCCATTGGTCTTGGGTCTCCTTCTAAGGTTAAGATAGCCGCAAGTAAAGGCGTTACAATGTTGTCTGGTAGTTTATCCAGTTGTTTTCGTGCAGATTTGAGTAAGACAACAGTGTACTTACTCATTGCTGCTGGTTCGAGTTTTTAAATATTCAGCAATTGTAATGTATTCCTCCTGGGTTTCACGAATCGTGGCATCATAAAGTTTGACGTCTTCAATGTCTTCCAATTCCTCAAGCAGAGCCTCGAATTCTTGCATGGAAATGATGACAGAAACTTTCTTTCCTTGAGCATCGGTAATGAACTGGGGATGTATCGCAGGCATATCGATCTTTTTATAAAGATAAGAATCGAACGTCAATCCACCCACAGCACTCTCCAATCTTTGAGTATAATTCAATTCCAAAACTATGCACTTGGGAAACTCCTTGTACGTTCAGGTGTCAGTGAATTATAACCTCACCTCACATTTAATTGGTAGATCTCCATGGATACTGAAATGAAGCACTCGGTATTTCTCTAAAATTTCCCGGCATAATATATCGGAACATACACCAACTTCTGG
This sequence comes from Bacteroidota bacterium, assembly GCA_030855005.1. Lineage (GTDB taxonomy): Bacteria > Bacteroidota > Bacteroidia > Chitinophagales > Saprospiraceae > Opimibacter. Next base: position 7,746 of record JALYSC010000132.1, read on the forward strand.
ATAGGTAA
>JALYSC010000536.1 GCA_030855005.1 Bacteroidota bacterium
AAATGGCCTGAATTGTAGACGACTGCCTCATCAAGTAAAACGAGATTTTGGTCAGCTCCTCCTCCTCTCACATAAAAACCCGCGCTACCCTCTCCAGCCGAAGAAACACCCGGCAATAACTGGATTACTTTTAGAATATCTATTTCACCCAGCAGAGCAGGAATAATCTTAATCTGTTCTATAGGAAGATTTACACGACCCATCGATGTACTTTCTACATTATCATCTTCCTCTTCTGATTTCGCCTCTACAACAACTTCTTCCATCGCTATTCCCGGACTTAGATTGACATTCACGTCCAGGTTTTGCGTAAGGTTGATGGTTTCTACATGATTTTGAAAACCCAGGTAAGAAAAAATTAAACGATAATTTCCTTCCGGAATGGTTATAGAATAAAAACCATAAGTATTGCTGACTGTGCCAATGGTAGGCTCATTTTCAAGGAAAATGTTAGCCCCAATAAGCGTTTCACCTGAGGATCCATCTTTTATGTAGCCATTGACCGTATACCTTGCTTGTGCTGTAACGCTTAAAAACGAAAAGAGAAATATCCCCTTTGCGAGTAACCGGAGTAGTGTTCTGTTCATACAATCACATCAAAACGCATAAGCTACCATGTTGTTACAAAATTTCAATAAGAATCGAAGAATAACCCAAATTGACCGATGAAGAACAGAATGTTAAGAGTAGATGGATAACAACTTCTCGAATGGATGGGTGTTTTTGTTATCATCAATGCAGACGCATAAAGATATTCTTGTCTACTAAAACATTCATCTAAAAAGATTATTAATTCATCTAAATTATTAAAGCTTATGAAAAAGTCAATCTCAATATTCGCCTTCTTTTTATGTCTGGCATCATTTGTTAATGCACAAGTCCAGAACCGTAGCATAAGTGACTACCTGGATTCTTACGTTGGAGAGAATGCTGTCCCTTATGTGCAACCTCTTGCTGATATGTTTACCTCAAGTATTAATACAGGTGTTTGGGAATGGTCTTCAATCCCAGATAAATTATATGTCCGGGTAAAACTACAGGGAATGGCATCATGGCCCGATGCGTCCATGCGTTCATTTAAAGGTGTCACAACCGGTGATTTTAGCCCTCAGCAGACAGCTAGTGTCCCTACAATTATTGGAGACAACAGGAGTGTCACAATACAAGGTGAGAATAACGAAATATATGTGTTTCCTGGTGGGTATGATCTTAAAAGACTTGTAATAGGGACACCCCAGGTAACTGTAGGTGGATTTCTAAACTCTGAAGTAAGTGCCAGATTCTTATCCTTCTCCATGGATGATGAGATTGGTCATGTTCAATTTTATGGCATTGGTGCACGTCATGCAATCAACAACTATTTTGAAAATTCACCTATAGATTTTTCAGTAGGCTACTTTTATCAGCGAGTAGATGCAGGGGATTATCTTGAAAGTAATCAGCATCTTGTATCTGCCCTTGTTGGTAAGTCTGGTAAGTTACTATCAGGTCACCTCAGCTTAGGCTATCAAATGTCCAAATCAGATATCCATTACGTATATGAAGAAGGTGTTGAGGAATTTGAGATAAACCTTGATATCGAGAATAAAAATCCATGGATTATAGAAGCTGGTATGGGATTGCGTTTAGGTCCTGTGTTTGCTTCATCTTCTATTAGTTACTCAAAGCATCCTACATTGTCCTTAGGTGCAGGTTTGTTCTTTTAGACAATATTAAGTTTGACTGGATCAATTTGCCATCCTGACTTCTTAAGCAGTGTAATTAATCCAAACTTACCGCTTAAATGTCCGGACCCAACTGTCATAAAATATGATAAAGAAGTGTCCAGCTGAGTTATCACGCTGGACATTTTTATATTTCTCTCATACACCACCAACTTTCTCAATTGTTGCATCGAAACTTTAGTTAATTGATATAATTGGTGGATGTCCCCTTTGACGTACAAATCAATGGTCTTTTCAGTTTGTTTACGCACTGGGGAAGGCCGTCTGCTCATTTTGTAAAGTTGCCTATAGATAGATTGAGGATCGATTGTATGGAGGATTTTCATTTGTTCTTCTGCGGATTCAAGTCCGCGAGTAGGTTTTCCCTGATTTCCGGCGTATTGCCAAAGATGCTCATCGAGAGAAATCATATGTTCACTTTCAAGCACACTCATCGAGATAGCACTCATGATCATGAGCGGATGCAGATGACGCAATCCCATTATATCAAAGTGAAAGGACTTAATAAATTGCTTACGCATTTTTTCAATAACCTTATCCGATAAGAACTTGCGGATATCATATACAGGCTGCGATATATCCTGGTTTGAAATACTTAAATCCATTTCGGCATAAAATAC
>JALYSC010000133.1 GCA_030855005.1 Bacteroidota bacterium
CTCCAATCGACGGGTTGTTAATCTGTCGAAACCACTATCCTTTATAATGTCTTCTCTCGACCAGCCACCTTCATATCTGAGACCTGCTTTAATCTGCCAGTTACGATCATAAAAAATGGTTCTGGTCAGAGCGAGATGACCTGAAAGAGATGTTGCATCCGTGACTTCAGTATCCAAAAACCCATCGTGTGAAAGATTGCTTTGATTGTATCCGGGACGAAAACCTGCCTGTAATGCATATTTCTGGCCGGCATATTCAAGTACCAAGGCGGCATAAGAACGATTCAGTTTTTCAGTATTAAATAGATTGTGAAGGATATCTCCCGTACTCACGCCCAAGCTCCAGTGATAATATCGGAGCTCTTGAGTTTGGGCAGTTAACGATGTTGTTAGCAACAGTAACACAAATGGGATAATATTCCTTATCAGTAGATACATCTAGAATAGCGGGAAATTAAGAATGAATGTTTGTGATGAACCTGAATCAAAAGTGACCCCAAACAGATACACCTTGTCATTTTCTATAACAAGATCAGCAAATGATGCCTGGGACAATTCTATTTTTTTTCTCAGTGTGATATGGTTTAGATCTGATAAGTCATAATATTCAAGAGTGGAAGTAACGCTATTGCTTAATAATGCAACTGCTGTCTTCTCATCAGAAGATAATTTGACATTTATAATATTGGTACCAAAGGAAGGATTCAATTCGTTGAGCACTTCAGCAGATTTATTTATGATTGTCCCTCTTAATCCGCAGATGAAAATATTTTCACCCTGCGCTGTTGAACCCTGAAGATCTGCCTGGATTGTCAATCCCGGAATAAGTAATTCATTTATGATTTTTCCATCTGAATCAATCTCATACCGATTAGTCCCCGAAGAAGACACTTCTAATACTACGGTAGGATCGCCAGGAAATACACCTAACACTCTTCCGAACTGAAAACTGAAACCTAAACGAGAATCAACTAATGTAAGATTGTCACGATTTAATATCTGGAATGAATTCGAGAGATTGGTAAAACAAACATATACAAACGGGCCGGATGAAATTAGTGATTCGATTCCTGTACTAACGCTTTTACTAAAAACATTAGTCAATCCCGGAAGATTATATCGCTTGATGGTGGACTGTGAACTACCGCTGATAAAGACCTGACGAACTCCATTATAGGTAGAGAGATGGACGTTTGGACTGGAGAAGAATGATTCCTGTATTGATGCTGATACTCCGGGATTTTCAAGCGTATAAGTGGAGACAGCATTAATATTTCGGTCGAACATAGCTATTTCCTGATGACCTTTTTCATGTGATATCCGATCATAGAAGCCCGTTATTAAAGTAATATTCTTTGTAACACAGACGGTAGGAGAATACAAAAACCTGTCTCCAACAGCAGCATATAGTTTATAACAGGTCTGCGGTGAAAGCAATATATCAGTACTGGCATGGCTGGTGATATCATCATTGTCAATTCGCTTGATCACGCTGACATTGGCATTGATCTGAGGTGTAGGGGAGTTAGGAATATCTCCAGAAGACTGGAGTAGGACATATTCCTTGAAGTCAGTTACTTTGACCGGATTCCACGAGAGGTTGGTAATAGATAGCTCCTGGTTTACATTTAATTGTAAAGCAGGAGCGGTGGTGCCTTGCGGGCCTTCATCCAAACTACATGAATGGATCAGGAAGAGTCCTGACCAGGCTAGGATGATATAACCGGTATCCTTTAGCTGGTACATGTGGATGAAATGAGATACTTTTTTACGATGACATAGACGGCAACCAAAAGCCTTTGGGTTGGGTTTAATCCATAAATTTGAATTGTGAACCAGGACCCTACAGCATATTTTACCGAATTTATTGAATTTTTTCCTGCTTTGGAGTTGCCGTTAAGTCTTTTGCCGGATATCAGACGGATACCTACTGACTCCATTCCGCTTCCCGCCATCTTGCTTGAAGAGTATATATACCCAATCGAAGGAGATGAAATAGATGAGTATACGGAATACATCCCTTATGGAAGAATAGAAGGTATGCATCCTTTTGAAGCCGTAATTTATTGGAAAGCAGGAGTGATGCAGTACGAATTCATTCTGGCCACCTTTACCAAACAAGGATTGCCTATCAGTCATGCGATCATTGGCGGCATACGTTCGGATGAGGATGTTATCTTACATTCGGTGGCTGTGATTCATGAGGATCTTTCCATCACGATTGCGGAGGCCATTGCAGAAAATGAAGATGCTAATCTCGCCCGTCAATCCAATACTTACCAGATGAGTATAGACTCTTCCGGAATAATCAATTATGATCTGAATGAAGAAGACACAGAAGGGTAGTGACAAGCCTGCTTTCGCCCCCAAGACATCCAAAGGCCAAAAGCTTTCCTACGATAACCTGCGGATTGTGGTCATGGATACCATACAGAAAAGCAAAATCCAGCCATGGTCAGCGCGACAATTACTTAAAAAAATAAAGGTCGCCAATGGTAAAAGCGATGGCGCACGTGTATTGGAAGGCCTCGTCAAGCAGGGTAAACTTTCAGCAGGTGACGAGGGCACATTTACCAGCCTGATGGACCCTAAAATTTCAGGCAAAGAAATTATTACATCAAAGCCTGTAAGTCAAAATACAAGTGAAGGTGTTGTTGATATGACCCGGTCCGGATCCGCTTATGTCATCGTCGACGGTATGGAAGAGGACATTTACGTTCCTTCGAAATATTTAGGTGGTGCGATGAATAGGGATCGCGTAGAGGTAGAAATTATTTCCAATCGTAGAGGTAAAAAACCTGAAGGTAAAATTGTTAATATCAGGAAGCGAGCCATCGAACATATTATCGGGACGCTTAAGATCTACAAGAAGTTTTCAGTGGTCGTTCCTGATAAAGCCACAATTCAGTTTGATATACTTGTACCCGCAGATAAACTTTTCCAGGCAGTAGATGGAGATAAAGTAGTGGTGAAGATTACTGACTGGACTACTACATCACCTGCAGGAGAAATAGTCCACGTGCTGGGCGCTTCCGGAAGTCATGAACTGGAGATGCAATCCATCCTGGTTCATGCAGGATTTAATCTCGCATGGCCGGAACCTGTATTAGATGAATGTAAACATCTTCCTGAAGAAATCACCGAAGAAGAAATTAGCAGGCGTCGTGATTTTAGAAAGATTACAACATTCACAATCGATCCTGCAACGGCTAAAGATTTTGATGATGCAATATCCATTCAGACTTTAGAAAATGGAAATACTGAAGTTGGGGTACACATTGCAGATGTATCTCATTACGTTCGTCCCGGCACTGCGCTGGACAAGGAAGCGTATCTCCGATCTACCTCTGTCTACCTTGTTGATAGAGTATGTCCAATGTTGCCTGAGAAATTGTCGAATGAACTCTGCTCGCTTCGTCCTCAGGAAGAAAGCTTATGTTATGCGGCTGTGTTTGAAATTGATTCTGATTTTAAAATTCTCAGCAGATGGTTTGGGCGTACAGTAATCTTTTCAGATCATAGATTTTCCTATGAAGAAGCACAGGAAGTGCTTGATAGAGGTGAAGGTCCATTTGAAGCAGAATTAAAAAAGCTTAATAAAATTGCAAAAGGACTTAGAAAGAAAAGATTCAGAGATGGAGCGATCACATTTGAAACAGATGAACTACAATTTAAAGTAGATGAGTTAGGTGAAACACTTGAGATTTTTGTAAAAGAAAGAAAGGATACGCATCTGCTTATAGAAGATTTTATGTTGCTGGCCAATCGAGAGGTCGCCACATTAATAGCACAGAAAAGTAAAACGCGCGAAATTCCTTTTCCATATAGAGTACATGATGTGCCCGATCCTGACAGGCTCATCGATTTTCAACGCTTTGCGAGAGAATTAGGAGTACAGTTGCAGATAGATACACCAAAGCAAATATCGAAATCATTTAACAAGCTAGCCGAACTTGCCAAAGAAGATGAGAAGTTAAGGCTGTTGGAACCATTGGCGATCCGGACCATGGCAAAAGCAATTTATACAACAGATAATATCGGCCACTACGGTTTGGCCTTTGATTATTACACTCATTTTACTTCTCCGATTAGACGTTACTCTGATGTATTGGTTCATAGGATTCTTGATGGCAATCTCAATGGAATAATGCGGGAAGACAAGTCGACGCTGGAGGCTAAGTGTAAACATATATCCGAACGAGAACGCGCTGCTATGAATGCAGAGCGTGAGTCCATCAAATATAAGCAGATGGAATTTTTAAAAAACCAGGTCGGTAAAGAGTTTGATGGTGTCATATCCGGTGTAATCGAAAGTGGCATTTTCGTGATGCTGGATGATTCACGTGCGGAAGGCATGGTTCCTTTTCGCTCGATGCATGGAGGATTTTATCAGACCGCTCCTTATAAGGCAGGATCCCGCTCAGGTGACGAATTTACTATTGGTCAACCAGTGAAGGCCAGGATTAGAAAGATCGATTTGGCAGCACGTCAGATGGATTTAGAAATGGTTGGATTCGAATCTGGGGATACGCCGGCACCTACAAGGAGGTCAGTACCACCTGAGAGAGGATCGAAGAGTTCTAAATCAACAAAGACTTATGGTGGAAGGAAAAAGAAATAGGCCTCATTAAATTAATTACAGCCGGCTATTTTTTGACGGATAGTAATAAGCTAGGAAGTAACAGTTTTTACCTTTCCAAAACTGATCTTCAAATTCCTCAGGAGTGAACCCTAAAGCGTGATCATCTTTTAGAAAATCACTCATCAAAGTGATGGTATAGCCAAGTTGCCCGACTAGCATATTGTAGACATCAGTTGGATTGACACCATATTTATCTGCGCCTCCGATGCCGTGTTCAAATATCAGGTAGGGGTGCCATTGTTCCAATAATCGCTTTGCGCCTAGAAATACATCGTATTCACCTCCTTCCACATCTATCTTGATGAGATGTACAGGAGTAGCAGGAGGAATGATATCATCCATTCGTCTTACCTGTACGATGATCTGGTTGATAATTTCTTCCTGTTTATATTGACGCTGTTGTAAACCTGAGTATGTTGGATTACTGACCACGTGATTAAAAGTCGTTTCAGTATTTGTATTTCCCAATGCATAAGGATACACAGTTGCCTTATTATTAAAATTATCGCGAAGCAGAATATATTCTTCTGGTACGGGTTCGAACGCGATATGAGTTCCATTCGGTGCATAGGACATCATCAGGCGCAGGATCTCTCCGTGGTAAGCACCTACATCTACACAAATGCTGTCGGGCTTAAGTACATTCTTGAGGATGGCGTTGGTCTGCCTGTCATATCTTTCATTGACAGTCAGTGGCCATGGCCAGAGATGAATTATTTTTTTGAGGAATTTTCTCATCTCGAATGCGGCACAGGAAGATTATTGATCAATAGCATTTCATTAGTGTTGATCACACATGTATCTGTGACAGGTCGTACTAGTAGATTATCAATGACCGGACCTGCATTATCTATAAACAAATCATACTTGTATCCATTACCCTGGAAAGTAAAAGGAAATGAAACTTCGATCCAGGGACCATAAGCCTCAGACCATAAGATAGCTTCACGATGAAGACCTGTGTTTTGTGTAATCGTTCCTTCCGGATTCGTCTCCATCATGCGGGGGACGGGCATATTACCTTTCAAATTGTCTACACGTGACCAAAAGCTTACCTGATAACTTTTTGCAAGACTTGTAGTGTCTATATATGACCAAATGGATTGTGGCGCACTTGTAATACGTATCGCACCCTCTCCACTCATTGTAGTATCACTTTTGTAATTCTCAAAGCCTTCATAGATACCAGTACAAACTGTTTTTTTGAGTGAATCCATTTGAAGATGTGGTGGTTCTATTTTTTTAAATACATCTGACGACAGACTATAGAGCGTAATGGAATTATAGGTTCCTATTTTTTGTGCTTTGTCAATCCATCTTCGTTCGCCCGGAAGAACAAATTCTTCTTCGCAAACTAATAAGAGTGGACGATCATCCAATAATTTTCCTCTGCGTTTTTCTGTATAAGGGCTGGATAATAATTCTACAATATCCATGCCCTGAGATACCGATGTGCGTGACATGGCATAATCAATCATGGGTAGACCTGTTTCCATGGAAGCATGAATACCTTCACGAAATGTCCAGAAGCCTCGCGCTACACCCATGGTTTCACTTCCAATTGCAACCAATGGCAATTGAAGTATAGCCTGAAATTGTTCAGGTTTATATCCGGCTGTTGCCAGGAGTGGAACATAATCATCTCTCGCATCGGAAAGATATTTATTCTGATGAAAGACAGGAGCAGCAACAGCCTTGATGTTCAACCAGGCTTCAAAACTCCACACCAGCAGTACAGCAAAAAGGGTGTAAGATGCAATTGCACCAAGATCCCTGTTTTTCAATTTGAGATAAAATTTCCAAAGAAGATAACTACAGACCAGTGTGTAGAGATAATAAAATGGAATACCAAATCTCCCAAGGCCTCTGAATTGTTTTAATAACGGAATAGCTTCCCACAAAAATTTAAAACCGTTCTGATAGATGACCCCACCTGCCATCATCCACGAAATAATTGCAGCTCCGAGAAATGCTTTCACATGAGTATCCGGACCTTCTTCATCTTTATTTTTGCTGAAGAGAAAAAACACAATGACGGGAAGCATCAGCAGACCTATCAGACCTGTATAAGCAATACGCTCAAAGATGGGTTTTTCTCTCTTCAGGATCTCTGTCCACATTTTATCCATGGGTGGAATGAATGGAAAAAATGTGGTTTCAAAAGTCACTGTATGTGAGTCAATGCCCCAGGGTTCTATAGGACGATCCTTAATGTCATCGGTGCCACTTTTAATTCCAATCATAATCATAGCAGGAATAATTATAGTGGCGACAAGAAAGGGTAATAAAAATTTGATTTCCACTTTTTGCTTTCGGTTATACCACCACCAAAAAAGTGTAAAACCTGCCAGCACTACAAGACTTAACAATAGAAAATACATATGCGTAAGACTCATGACAATGACGAGGGAAGAAATCATTCCGGTCCAGAGAATTTTTTTCTTTTCATCCCTGACCAAATGATCCAACATTAAAAACATCAATGGCAAAAAGCCCACATAGGCAAGAGCATAATGTCCATGAAAACGCCACAATTGGGGCGAGAGAAAAATAATGCAACATGCACTGGCAAGCGACCAGACCTTACCCACTTTCCAGCGCCGCAGCAAAGCATAGGTAAGCAGTACAGCGCAATAAAGTGAAATGAGTAAAAGGAGATTTAAGATACCAACCACATGTCGGTCCAGGTCCATGATATGACGGTCGATCCAACTGAGTGTGATCGCAAGGATAGGTTGGTTATCTGTGTAGATAATGTTCTCACCGTAGGGATAATTCATTCCGGAAAAGTGCCATCCCTTATCATGCTGAACATAATATGCCAGCGTATAATAATTTTTCAATCCGTCACCTGAATCTTCATAGAGGTAACAGGAAGGGCATTTAAAAATATTGGTAAAGTGATTGGTGATGATAAATGCAGGCAGCGCAAGAACAATGATTATCCAGAGAATACCTGAATTACTTACACGTGACAATCGATTCATCGCGCCGAAGGTACTCAATACCGCTTTTTCCGCTTCTGATTATTGCCAGCGGGACGATTGCTGTTATTGTTATTATTGTTGTTATTGTTGTTATTGCT
>JALYSC010000134.1 GCA_030855005.1 Bacteroidota bacterium
GATCATGAGTGCATTTACTCCATTTGTACCCGGACCATTCCATGTATAAGTAATATCCGATCCTGTTTCTGACGAACCGGTATTAATCAATGCTATCGAATCAATACAAGTGAATGTTTCAAGCACATCTATATCTGCTATCGGTAACTGACTCATATCTGTTACATCAACAGAATCACTGTTGGTGCATCCGGTAACAATGTCGGTTGCCACCAGTGTATACTCACCGGGTAAACCAACCGTGATGGAGATTAAATCATCCGGACTAAGAATACCTCCCGATGGACCTTGCCATTCGAAAACAATATTTGGAAGCGTATTGACAGCTCCTTCATTTAGAATCACCGTCACATGATCACAATCCAGTTGCTGCGGATCACCGGCATCAACAGGAGGATATAAAGTTAGATCCTGGACAAATACCGTATCATCATCGAAGCAACCACTAAGTGTGTCCCTCACTACGAACATAAACATACCACCGGCATCAATCTCTATGGTCGGTGTATTACCGATTGGATTACCCATGTCATCAAACCAGATATAGACAATATTCGGACCCGAAGTAGAACCTGTAGCATTAAGATCAATGAATGTACTAAAGCAAGTAAGATTTAATGGATCCTGTATTACCGCAATGATATTCGTAATGATATTATTGATGATCATTGTATCAGGAGCCGAAACACATTCTGAAAGTGTATCAGTAACTACTAGCGTATAAGTACCCGCAATAGTTACAATCGGATTAATTAGATGTTCGTTGAAAGCAGTTATACCAGGACCTGTCCATTGATAGATCAAATCTGTACCAACAGGATTGGCTTGTAGTATGACTGTATCAATGTCACAGCTTATGACAGCATCTGCACCTGCATCTGCAATTACAGTCGCAGGATCAGCCACTACTTCAACAGAATCAATCGCACTGCAACCATCTGCTGTTGTAACTAAAAGGAAATATTCTCCAGGTTGATTTACTGTTGGAGTGAGTTGAGTTTCATTTCCTGCATTAATGCCTGGTCCTGTCCACAATGGATTGCCACCTGTGACAGCACCTTGTAAGCTTGCAGTAGGTGACTGGCAATCAAGTATTGCATCAGCACCTGCATTAGCAGTTGGTAATGAATGCACTGTTAGGTTAAGACTTCTGATCGTATCACAACCACCAGTTCCATTTATTGTGTCTATGACGAATAATCCCTGGGTTGTATAATCTACACCATTGATTGTATAGATCTCTCCCTCACATATTTCCGCAGTGATTAATGTCGCGCTGTAAGTGTCAATCGCAAGTCTGAGTATTAGGATTGAATCACAGCCCACTGTAGCACCTAGTGTATCGATTGTATATTCACCTGCCACACTATAGTCGATCCCATTGTAAGTATATATATCACATACTGTTACATCGAGATATTTTATTTCAAGCGGATCTATACTCAAATTAAGTGTACGAATAGTATCGCAACCTATGACGGCATCCACTGTATCAATCAGATAAGTTCCGGCTGATGTATAATCAACACCGTTTAATCTAAAGGTATCTCCAACACAGATGGACTCAGTAATGGAAAGTAGTTCGAGCGGATTGAGTGTCAGTGTCAATGTAATGGCACTATCACAACCGTTGACTGCGCCTCCCTCAATTATCACAAGATAAGTTCCGGCAGTTGTAAACGTTTCTCCATCAAGGGTATAGATCTCGCCATCACAGATTGCATCTGCAAGAAATGCATTAGCTGCTCCTACAGATTCGACGATTACATCCTGGATAACTTCACAACCATTATTTCCTCTTACATGCACAGTGAATGAACCAGCACCAAGGTTATTAAAAATGTTACTTGGCCCAAAAGGTCCGGTATTCAATGCGTAGGTTAATGGCGCTATTCCACCTGATGCAGTGACAGTAATAGAACCATTAGTCTGGCCGCAATCTGCATCGACGATTGCAATAATATTAATGATTGGATTTGGTTTGGCAGCAATCACAGCTATGGCTGTAGTGGAACAACCTTCTTCATCGCGTACCGTAATTGTATATGTGCCGGGAGCTACCGGAGTAAAAACATTTGAGGATTGAAACAATGGTGCTGCTATGGAGTATTCAAGATCACCTGTACCTCCACTTGCGATTACTTCAATGGTACCATCATTTAATCCGCATCCCGGATCTGTTACATTTATTTCGTCTATCTCCGGTCCGGCTACTTCGAAAAGAAATACTTCTTCTTCCAGTATGCAGCCATTTCCATCTTTCATTGCTACCAGATAAAAATCAGAAGCGTATCCAGGGAATGTGAAGTTGGGACCAAATGGACCACCATTGAATGAATACATATAAGGTGTCAGTCCCTCTACCCCATCCAGTTCAATGATACCATCGGCACGTCCGCAATGAGCAGGCGTGATATACACGTCAAAGTCAGGAGCAATCGAACCATTAATGATGACTGTGAATGTTGCTTCACAACCAGATTCATCGCGGACTATAATGTCATAGGTTCCTTCTTCTAAATCCTCAAATTCATTATCCGGTCCAAATATATTACCACCATCTATCGAATATTCCAGATCACCTGTGCCGCCTGTGGCGGTTATAATTATGGTGCCATTCACTTCACCGCATGAAGTGTTTGTGAATTCCACATCCACAATTTGCGGACCATTCAGGGTATTTAAAACTGCTGGTGCTGATGCTGAACAACCATTTTCATCGCGTACGGTCACAGTATAATTTCCTGCAGAAAGACCACTAAAGATATTGGAGCTTCCAAATGGTCCTCCTATAGAATATTCCAAATCAGTAGTACCCGTTGCTGTAATTTCAAGAGCACCATCATTGGCGCCACAGGAGGTAAGTGTAATATTTATTAAATCAATTGTAGGAGCACCTTCATCAGTTACTATTGCAGTTGAGGTATCTGAACATCCAGTGTCATCCATAACAGTGACAGTATAAGTGCCAGCCGGAACACTATTGAAAACATTAGAAGTTTGGAAAGGTCCTCCTATTGAATATTCAAGCACTCCTGTACCTCCACTTGCATTTACTGTTATAGTTCCGTCTGATTGACCACAGGAAGATTGTGTCGGAGTAACACTATTAATGATAGGTGCATCTAATGCATCTAAAGTCTGCTGAGTTGTATCTGTACATCCGGCATTATCAATCAAATACAGATCATACGTACCTGCACCTAATCCCGGGAAGATGCCTATCAATCCATATGTATTGCCATCAATAGAATAAGTATAAGGAGTTGATCCACCAGTCGCACCTACGGTAATGGATCCTGTATTAGCACCACATGAAGGTTGTACAAAATCAATTACCGCAATAGTTGGGCCGGGGCCTACATCCACTGTGGCACTTTGCGTGGTACTGCAACCAGTGTTATCCTGTACAGTAATTGTATATGTGCCAGGAGCAACATTTGTAAAGAGATTGGAAGTGAAAAAATCAGTTCCGTTAATAGAATACATATAAGGAATTGCACCACCGCTTGCCGTGATTGAAATCACACCATTATTTATACCTGGGCAAGTTGCATCCTGAATAGTAATGTCATCGATCATGACGAGGCAAGGTGCACCAGAAGTAATTGTGAACTGACAGGTTTCAATACAACCTGTCGCATCCTGTACTTCAACTGTGTATACGCCTGCTAATAGATTAGTGATAACAAAATTTCCATCTGCATTTAGTGTAATAGAACCTGATACAGGGCCTGTCCAGGTGAAATTATAATTTGGAGCTCCGCCAGAGACTGTTATCTGGGCTTCACCGTCTCCTGCACCAGGACTTGACTCATCAGACACGGTCTGACAAGTGATGTCTAATTGATAGACCACAATACTTATTGAAGCAGAACTTTGACAAGACCCTGGGTTTACTGTGTAGGTTACAATATGTGTTCCTGTACCTAAAGCACCGGGATCAAATTGATTACTAGTGACAGCACCTGACCAGACACCACTTGCAGGAGTTGCGGATAATGTAATGACATCTGCACTTGTGCATACAGGACCTTCGGGATTAATATCCACGACTGCAACGATTGAGAAGTTCAGATTAATTGTTACAATACTATCGCAGCCAGGCAAATCAAATGTCTCTGTGCCTGTTGGATTCGCTTCGTTATAGGTTGTACCATTGACTACTACACTATAACCATCTCCCTGGCAACCATTGTAGAGTTCTTCTCCGGTTATTTCTGAACTGAATGTGAGCGCAATGGTAACGGTTGTATCACATCCATTCGATCCTGTGAATTGCTCAGTTCCTGAAGGATTGGATTCATTATACGTAGTACCATTAACGACTACACTATAACCATCGCCTTCACAACCGGAATAAGTTTCATTTCCAAAACCAGGAGTTGCAAATGTCAGCGTGATGGTTACTGTTGAATCACATCCATTCGCACTTGGCAATATTTCTACACCTGATGGGTTCGATTCATTATAAGTAGTAAGATTGACTACAACTGAATAACCATCGCCTTCGCAGCCACTATATGTTTCTGTTCCTGATGAAGGTGGATCAAAAGCCAGAGAAATAGTCACTGTTGAATCGCAACCATTGCTATTCGACAATACCTCTATGCCATTAGGATTTGACTCATCATAAGTAGTACCATTAACAACAACACTATAACCATCACCAATACAACCCGCATATGTTTCTGTTCCGGTACTGACAGGAGCGAAATTGAGAGTGATTGTTACTGTTGAATCACATCCTACTGAGCTTGTCAATAATTCGATACCATTCGGATTGGCTTGATTATAAGTGGTTCCGTTGACAATGACACTATAGCCATCACCATTGCAGCCATCATAAGTTATAAATCCAAATAATTCTGGGCTAAACGCTAGATTGATAGTAGTAACAGAATCGCATCCTGCTGCATTTGGAAAAGTTTCCACACCATTCGGATTGGATTCATCGTAAGTAGTTCCGTTAACGATGACACTAAAGCCATCATTTTCACAACCATTGTAAGAGATTAATTCGGTTGAATTAGGTGCAAAGTTAAGATCAATAGTAACTATGGAATCACATCCATTAGAACTACTTAAAGTTTCAATACCGTTCGGATTACCTTCATTATAAACATTCCCATTGACAACAACACTGTATCCATCGCCAATACAACCATCATAAGTTTCTGCACCATTGGAAGTAGGAACAAACATTAATGTAATTGTAACTGTAGAATCGCAACCAGCGTTGTTAATTAGGATTTCCGTTCCGGTTGGATTGGCTTCATTGTAAGTAGTGCCATTCACGACAACACTATACCCATCACCCTGGCATCCATTGTATATATCAGAACCTGTCGAGGTAGCTCCGAAAGCAAGATTAATTGTTACTGTAGAATCACATCCCGCTTCATTGACTAATGTTTCAATGCCGGTTGGGTTTGCTTCATTGTAAGTTGTACCATTTACCAAAACACTATAACCATCTCCAGAGCAACCGCTATAAGTTTCACTACCTGTTGATGTTGGTGCAAAATCAAGACTGATTGTTACTGTAGAATCACATCCGTTTGAGCCAGGTAAAACTTCAGTGCCATTCG
Organism: Bacteroidota bacterium; assembly: GCA_030855005.1. Taxonomy (GTDB): domain Bacteria; phylum Bacteroidota; class Bacteroidia; order Chitinophagales; family Saprospiraceae; genus Opimibacter. Next base: position 5,592 of record JALYSC010000134.1, read on the forward strand.
GATTCCCTTCATTATAAACAGTACCGTTTACAATTACACTGTAACCATCTCCTTCACAACCATTGTAAGTTTCTGTACCGGTTGTCAACGGCAACTCAGTTATTGTAATGACTACAGAAGTATCACATCCGCCGGTAGTGCTTGCGATGGTATCCACGAAAGTACCGGCCGCGTTGTATACTTCTCCATACACAATCACTGATCCGCCAGTACAGAATTCTCCCGAAGCTGTTGTAGGAAATAAAATTTCATTGATGGTGATCGTTTGTATCACTGATACCGGATTACCACATTGATCTGTAATAGACCAGGTATTTATAACTGTGAGCGGATTTCCAGAAGGTCCTACTACAACCGGTGATATCGAACCTGCGGGACTACAGTTGTCAGTATAATTGAGATTAGGAGCTACTGGTAATTCAGCTACACAATCAATCGAAATATCTGCAGGAGCTCCAACTATGACAGGTGGTGTATTATCTAATGTTCTGGTAATAACCTGTGTTACAAGTATGCTATTACCACAAGCATCAGTTACACTGTATGTGCGTGTAGTTGTTTCCAAACATCCGGTGACAGAAGCATTGTCACTAAAGAACGCAACTACCGGGGGAATCGGACAGTTATCTGATTCATCCGTAATGACACTGATATTAGGTCCTGGAATTGAAGTGTTACACCCTGATAAATTTATTGGTGCAGGGCTTGATGCACTTGGTGGTGTTGTATCATGAATCGTGAATACCTGGTTGGCTGAACCAACATTACCGCATTCATCTATGAATGTCCATGAACGTGTAACTGTGCCAGGACATGCACCAATCAATGCTCCATCGGTGCCTAATACAGATCCTGCACCTGAACAATCATCCGTGTAGGATAGTGAAGTCATTGCAGGAATATCTCCTGTACATGATACCGTTATATTAGCTGGAGCTGCGGCGAAAACTGGTGGCAAACTTCCTGTAATAGTATAAGTGTATACCCAATCAACTCCACTACCTGTACAATCAGTGTAAGTCCATGTATATGTTTTTGTTCCTGCACAAACCGGATCAGCTCCAATGATTGAGCCTATAGGTGTCACAATAGCTCCACATGAATTTGTAATACTTGGAGGCGTTGGCGCAGTCTGTGCATCACTCACACACGCAACTGTAGATCCGCCTCCTGGAGGTAGTGTGAACGTAGGTGGTGTAATGGTATAAGTATAAATCCAATCTGCTGATGTACCTGTGCAATCAGTAAATGTCCAGGTGTAAGTTTTAATGCCTGAACAAGAGGGATCAGGACTAACTACAGGTCCGACAGGAACAACTATACCACCACATGAATTATTTACTGAAGGAGGTGTTGGAACATTTTGTGCATCGCTGATACATCCTACTGTTGATCCCGTATTTGCAGGGAGTGTAAATGTTGGTGGTGTGATTGTGTAGGTGTATATCCAATCAACAAAAGTTCCTGCGCAATCAGCATATGTCCAGGTGTAAGTTTTTGTTCCCGAGCAAACAGGATCAGCACCAACAACAGGGCCTGTTGGAATCACCGGATCATTACATGAGTCAATTACTGACGGCGGCGTTGGAACATTTTGTGCATCGCTTATACACGGTACAGTTGATCCGCCATTCGCAGGAAGAGTTAACGTTGGTGCAGGGATGGTGTATGTATATATCCAATCCTGCGATGTACCTGTGCAATCTGTATAGGTCCAGGTGTATGTCTTCGTACCTGCACAAACCGGATCAGCTCCCACAACAGGACCTATTGGTACGACAGGGTCATTACATGAATTAACGACAGTTGGTGGTGTTGGTACATTCTGCGCATCAGCAATACATGGCACAGTGGATCCACCAGCTGCAGGCAATGTAAATGTTGGTGGAGTGATTGTATAAGTGTATACCCAATCAACTGATGTTCCTGTACAATCTGTGTACGTCCATGTGTATGTCTTTGTGCCTGAACATGCAGGATCTGAACCTTCGATTGGCCCTGCAGGTATGATCGAAATATTACATGAATTAACTACAGTCGGAGGAGTAGGTATATTCTGTGCATCACTAACACATGCAACTGTTGATCCATTATTCGCAGGTAATGTAAATGTGGGTGGTGTGATTGTATATG
>JALYSC010000537.1 GCA_030855005.1 Bacteroidota bacterium
TTTAATTTCTATAAATCAATTTGCTTACGTAGGTATTATCAATTTTAAAAAGCACTTCATAAAGTCCCGTAGGCAATATTGACACATTTATTGATCTACCATTTGTAAGTTGATCCAGGACTAATTCACCCGTCAGTGAATAGATCTGAATGGAAGAAATTTCTTTTTGATCTGCATCAAAAAATATTTCTTCCTTCACAGGATTCGGCCACAACATAATATCAGTGAAATCTTCAGTTGTCTTTGTTGAAGAGATTAATGCTTCCACATTAAATTTATACGCATCCTCATGGTATACATAATCTGAACCTTCAAAGTAAGATGAACCATTGTATAGATAAACAATTCCGTCAATGATAAAAGAAGCAGGCGCCCATCTTGATTTGCCCGGGTGCGGGGGCAACTGAATCCAGTCATCATTATCCGGATGATATTCCCAGAACTCACCTTCTTCCATCGAGCTATGATCTTCACCATCTCCGCTCAATACATATCCTCTGTCCCCGTATGAAAACTGAGTTCCGGCGACACGACCTTCAGCAGGTAAGTCTAATACCTGTAGCCAGGTTTCAGATGCAGGATGATATCTATACCATTCTTTGTAAATGCTTTGACCGTGACCAAATCCTGTATAGATGTAATCACCGATGGCAAACATATAGGGATGGTGTCTGCGACTACCTGGAAAATCCGGTTTTCTCTCCCAAATACCCGATGCAATATCATATTCCCACCAGTCATTAAGATTGCCGTTGCTGTTGTTGCCTAAGCCAACAAAAATTTTACCTTCATTCGCCACGAATGCAGGATGTAATCTTGGTTCGCACAGGCAGGTATCTAAAGGAGTCCAGTTCATTGAATCAGGATCAAAGACCCATATATCTTTCAATTGTGCAGTGGTGCTTGTACCAAAGCCAAAATAAGCCTTACCGTCCCATACATCTCCGATACCATATCCACGGGCAGCTCCTGGAAAAGAATCAAGCGAAGTCCAGGTATCTGCCACAGGGTCAAACTGAAAGAAAGCTTTTGAAGGTCCATCGAATTCAGTGGTACCTGCTACGAGATAACCTTTACCTTTCAGAGAGAACCCAAAAGTGTGATCCGTCAGGAAGCCTGTCGGAGATGATGTGGGCTCCCAGGTTTGAGCCGAAACGAATGTAGTTAGGATAGAGAAAGCAAGGATAATTGTAAGATGCTTCATAAGTATCGCGCATTGAAATAACAAGATAAGATTCCTTTAAAATCGGGGTTTTGGAATACTCTTTTTTACTTCTTCAATTATTAACAAACCCTTTCCAAAGGGCGCTTAAAAAATGCCTATTTTTGCACACTCTAATGAGTGATCAGATAAAGCATGAGTGCGGCATAGCACTGATCAGACTACTGAAACCATTACAATACTACCAAGAAAAGTATGGTACTGCCTTGCACGGGATCTATACCCTGCAATTACTCCTTCAGAAAATGCGTAACCGCGGTCAGGATGGAGCAGGAGTAGTCACGATCAAGCTAGATCCGGAGCCAGGCTCCAGATACATCAGCCGGAAACGAAGTAATAGCCCTCAATATCTAAAAGAGGTTTTTCAGGGAATCTTCCATCATTTTGAAGGTCTGAGCCCTGAGCAACTAAGCGATGCCAAATGGCTTAAAGACAATAAGCCTTATACAGGAGAGGTCCTAATGGGCCATCTCCGTTACGGTACCCACGGTGATAATTCAATCGAAACCTGTCATCCTTTCGTCAGGCTCAATAACTGGATCACACGTAACCTTGTCCTCGCAGGTAATTTTAATCTGACTAACGTAGATGAGCTCTTTGACGAATTAGTCAAGCTTGGTCAATATCCTAAGGAAAGATCCGACACAGTTACAGTCCTTGAAAAAATTGGTCACTTCCTGGAAAGCGAAGTTGAACGATTGTTTAGATGGTACAAGTCGGATGGCTACGATAATGAACGCATCACCGATCTTATTATCGAAAACCTGGATATCCAGCGTATCCTTCGCAATTCCTGCAAAAAATTTGATGGTGGATATGTCATGGCCGGTATGGTTGGTCATGGTGATGCATTCATCTTCCGCGACCCGAATGGTATAAGGCCCTGCTTTTATTATGCGGATGAAGATATTATAGCAGCAGCGTCAGAACGGCCTGCTCTCCAAACCACTCTAAATGTAAGTGCAAGGTTTGTCCATGAACTCGAACCAGGTCATGCATTGATCATCAAAAAAGACGGTCGACATGAAGTCGTTCCTTTTATAGAAAAAAAGGAAAAACGAAGTTGTTCGTTTGAGCGTATTTATTTCAGTCGCGGTTCTGATAAAGATATTTATGT
>JALYSC010000538.1 GCA_030855005.1 Bacteroidota bacterium
CATTACCTCATGTCGGCGATCGGTAAATAATTTTTCGGGGATCGGAGTGTAGCGCATATTTAAAAATTCGAAGATGATGATGGATCATGGGTCACCATACGAAGATAGTTTGCTACTGCTTGAACAACATCAAAGAAGATCATTCACTTTTTTAAGAACCGCACCATCTACCGGTCCGATCCAACTATGCAAGGTCTTCAATGCAGCTTCGCGCACATCCTGATTGATGTATGCTACGACCATGACGATGGCATACAACATCACACCCAGATCGTCTGTGTAGCCTATGATTGGGGCAACGTCAGGGATTGCATCGATTGGTACGAAGAGATAAACGAACCCACCAAGGATGATTCTCTTAGCCCATGATGGTGTTTCTTTTCTTCGCAGAGCGTGATAGAGGAGCAGTGATGTATACAGCAAAGGAGCACTCAGTTGTTTTGTTTTTTTTCTGAGGAGGGAGAAAATAGCTAATGGATTTTGGATTGGAGATCTCATCATCATCATTGAATAATTAACCGCCACAACATTCTGATACGAGGGTACGTTCATCACATTGGAAATTTTTTTGGTCCACTTTTTGTATTTCGAAAGTAGAAAAGGCAAACTTGCCTAACGCGCGCGTGAGAATTTTTTTTGAAATATTTATAAAAAGTTATATACATAATAAATCTAAAGTGTAAATTTGTCTCGGGTAAATAAATAGACCTGCTTCATATACATACATCGCATCGTCACTCAACGAACAAAAATCCTAACGATACCGTCCATCAAAAATAAGATGTGATCAAACGTATCCTCATAATTTCGCAAACTTAATCTCATTATTAATATGGCTAAATCAGCAAAGAAGGCAGCACCTAAGAAGGCTGCAAAGAAAGCAGCTCCAAAGAAAGCTGCTAAGAAAGCAGCTCCTAAGAGAGCCGCTAAGAAAGCAGCTCCAAAGAAAGCTGCTAAGAAAGCAGCTCCTAAGAAGGCTGCCAAGAAGTCTGCAAAGAAGGCTGCTCGTAAAACTGTTGCTGCTGCAAAGTCAGCACCAGCTAAAAAAGCACCAGCAAAGAAGACTGCTAAAAAAGCTGCAAAGAAAGCTGCTCCTAAAAAAGCCGCTAAGAAATCAGCAAGAAAAGTAGTTAAAGCTAAGTCATAAGCAGGCAACCCTACTGATGCCGAAAGGCAACGGCGTATAAAGAGATTTTTTCTTTACACCCGAACGTACATCAAGAGAAGAATAGAGAGCGTCGATACCCTTCGACGCTCTTTTTATTTTTAGCTTATACAGTCAACTGTATTCGTTCAAGTCTCTGTTGAGCTTCTTCCGGGCGTTGCGTACCAATCAATATTCGCTTCCCATCTTTCTTCACCAACTGGATACCCATGTTGCCTTTCACATTATAAGCACGCCCATTGAGACCAAAGCGAATACCCCATCCACCATACTCACCGATCGGAGAATATTGTCTCACCTGCACGGAATCAATAGCAGACCATGGGATGAATTGATCCTTCCGGTGAAAGGGAGTCATTCGATAATGTATGCCCTCATTATTGATTCCTGTTTGCAATTTTAGACTACCCAGCAGACTTAACGTGATGACCATGATGATCGCCATCATCAGAAATGTATACCATGGCTGTCCTGTGATGATCAAAGGCAGTATCAACGCCACAGTTTCGACCCCCATCAGAATCCATAACCACGTCTGGCTAAAAGGCTGCACCTCTTCAAAATCTTCCGGATGATCTGATGGAAGATCCATTCGATGAGAGAGATGGATCGATGGGATGTCTTCTTTATATTCCGGAGAGGTCCCTTTGTCCGATTTGTTTTCTTCGAATGCCATACGAAAGCGATTAAGATTCTAATTTAGATATTCTATGATTAATACAGATTCAAGAATTGATCATCAATTACAGCGAATGGCCGCCCGAAAGGAAAAGGTGTTTGATATACTACAACACCTGACCCCAGGTCTACACCATCGCATTCTCCATCCGGGTCAGTGGAGTCTTCTCCAAATAGCCAACCACCTTTATCTAAGTGAAAAATTTTCACTCGCATATTTGCGCAAGAAAATGTCTTATCCTGATACCATCCCTAGGTATAAAGTATCTTCCTGGAAAGGATATTACATGGCCTGGGTGATTCTGAATTCTCCTTACAAGGTGAAGGCACCTCCAATGATCGACATGGATAAGCAATCAGAAGTCCTCGATCCGGATACACTTAATCAAAACTGGAATGAGCTGCGAAGAGAAATGGCTGACTATATCACAGATACATATCCCCAATTCGGCCATCACCTAGTTTTTAATCATCCTTTCGCTGGACGGATGACGAT
>JALYSC010000135.1 GCA_030855005.1 Bacteroidota bacterium
CATTTAGTACAGCTACTCGCTTTGTATATACACTGACAGGTGAAGGCACACCGAGCTATTACAAGATTCAAATCATGTCTGTATCCGGAAGGATCGTCCGCGAAATAGCACAGGATGAATTAGGTCCTCTCACTGTGGGTACGCATATGACAGACTTTGTGTGGGATGGAACAGATGAGAGCGGAGGGTCACTTGCCGCCGGAACCTACCTGTATCGAATGATCGTGAAGGATAATGAACTTGAAGATTACAAGCGATATAACACATCACGGGATGATGTCTTCTTTAACAAAGGCTGGGGCAAACTTGTGATACTTCGTTAATCAGTGGATCAACGGTCACGACATTGGTTTTTTCATCAGGATCATAAACCTCATCACGAGCCATCACTGGATGGCTTGCGTGGAATTGCGGTAATTCTCGTTCTCTTATCTCATGCGAGTAATAATGATTTTTTTTTCTGGGATGGCCTGACATTTTATGGGATTGGTAAAGGGGGTGTTTATTTGTTCTTTACCCTCTCTGCTTTTTTACTCGATAGGCAAATCGTTCACGCGTTGTCACAGGGTATCGCCAACAGCTCTTTCTGGCAACGATATTTTCTACGTAGAGTTCTTCGGATTCTTCCATTACTGCTGGTTTCATTGGTTATATTTTATTACCTCTCCCGTATAGGTGTTTCATCTCCTATAGAATACCTTCAGGATATTGTTCGACATTTTTTTCTGATGGATGGAAGAAGTATTTACTGGTCTGTACCGGTGGAATTTAAATATTACCTGATTTCTCCCTTATTATTGGTCTTGTGCCAGAAAGCCTTCTATTGGAACCTTAAAAAAATCGGTTTACTATTTACGATCCTTGTTTTGATAGCACTCGCGTATGATTTGTTGATCGGATTTCATAAGCTCAATACATTGAAATACCTGGTGGTATTTCTCTCAGGAACGTATATCGCAATTGGCACATATCATTCACAATTTCCATCCATCAAAAAAACAATTGCAGGGGCCCTGGGTTTCTCAGCACTGATCATTTGTCTTATGGCCAACCCTTACTATGTAGATGAATTATTGGGAATCAGCCCAACAAATAATGGCCGTCAGATGCTAATCGTTTATTCATTCCTGTGCTTGATTATGTTATCAGCCGCACTATATGATAATAATGCCTTCAAAAGTTTTCTCCAAATGAAATGGCTTAGGTTTATCGGTATCATCAGTTATAGTGTCTATTTATTCCATATGCCGGTAATCGAGATCCTGAAAAAAGATTTCATCCTAATACCTTCTGAATTAAAAATTTATGTCTACCTGATAATTACTATAATGGTATCGACTATTACATACCTGTGCATTGAAAAACCCTTGTCGCGGTTAATGTTACGAAAACAAACGGCGCCATCTGGCGCGAATTCTCTTCCATAAGTATTTCCAAATCTTTCCATACAAGGTATATGCTCCCTTATTGAAATGAGGAAAAGGCGTATGAGGAATAGGTTTATCTAAAAAAGAACATAATCTATTCCAAGTCGGATCCTGTGTAATGTCAATTATGAGAAAATCGGATGACCTGTTTTCAAAATACAGATTGACATCTGAAATGTGTTGTAGGTATGTTTTAAGGTATGCGGCTTTATGATCAGCAGGGTAAGAAAAACCATAAATCAACTCCTGCATTGGAGAAGGTGTAGAATTAAAATGATTTAGGACCGATTCATACCATACTTGCTCTTCCCTGATAGTCAGGATAAATTTGCTGCCTGGGAATAATTGATCGAGCTCCCTATATAAAACAGGCCATGGATTATCCTGAACCGCGTCAAATTGATCTACAACATTGCGTATTGTTTGCAGGTCTTTAGTACGAACAGCCTCTATCAGATCATGCCGTACGCCACAAACGGAATATCCAAGTTTTACCAGAGCAGCTTCCATTGAAGTGGTGCCAGTTTTTTGAAATCCAATACAGAATACTTTACCCAATGCGAAATTTACTTGTGAATGTTCAAAAGTATTAAAGAATTGCTAACCTCATGGCATTGAAGTCCCGCTAGTGAAGCGTGTGCGATTCCTGTGGATAGAATAGCTCTATATTAGCTGTGACGATGAACAAAGTGTATATCATTGATGCTGATGCTGGGCTTCAGCTCGGAAGCCGGTTAAATGAATGCTGGCATCGCAGGGATCTCATCCAGATGCTGATATGGCGTGACATCAAGGTCAAATACATTCAAACCTATCTTGGCTTGTCTTGGGCTATCCTCAATCCGGTTATTTCAATTCTGCTTTTACTATTCGTGTTTCATATTGTGACGAAAGTAGAATTGAGCAGTATTCCTCCAATCCTCTTTATTTTAAGTGGACTTTGCATATGGAATTACTTTTCTAAAGTGGTGGCAGAATCGGGTGAATCCATCATTGGAGCTCAATCCCTGGTGAAGAAAATTTATTTCCCCCGCCTGGTGATTCCCATTTCAAAAATCCTGGGAGGTCTGATCGAATTTGCATTCGTTTTTATTGTACTACTTGTCCTATTGTTCTTTTATGGATACGATATTAATTTGAGGTATCTGTTTTTGATCCCTGCAATTTTACTCACCATCATGATCAGCCTGGGATGCGGCATATGGGTAGCTGCGTTATCCATACGCTTTCGTGACTTTCATTATATCACTCCCGTCATGTTGCGGATTGGAATGTTCGTGAGTCCGGTAGCTTATGGATCCCAATTTGTAGAAAATCAATATAAATGGATCGTAAGTCTGAACCCGCTGACAGGTATAATTGATTTGATGCGATGGATTTTCTTTGATTTGCCTTTAGATCCTGACATATTTACAATTTCCGTCATTTTTGGCTTACTAATATTGCTGAGCGGTATTTGGTATTTTATTCGAATGGAAAAGTATATAGCAGACATAATCTAGAAATCCATGCCAGCGATACAGATAGAGCATCTTTGGAAGACCTATAAGCGAGGCAAAACCCGTCTTGGCTCACTTCGAAGCAGCGCTTCTTACATGTGGAGCAGGATGGGACGCCAGGAAGAGGATTTCAATGCTCTTGAGGAAATCAATTTAATAGTTAATGAAGGAGAGGTCCTTGGCATAGTTGGGCATAATGGTGCTGGTAAATCTACACTCCTGAAATTGCTTTCAAGGATCACATCTCCAACGAAAGGAAGGATAATCATCACTGGAAAATTATCTTCTTTACTGGAGGCAGGTGTTGGGTTCCATCCCGAACTTAGCGGTCGTGATAATATCTATTTGTCTGGCATCATACATGGAATGAAACAAAAAGAGATTGATGAACGCTTTGAATCCATCGTTCATTTTTCCGGACAGGAATTATATCTCGATACGCCAGTCAAGCATTATTCTTCAGGGATGGCTGTTAGACTTGCTTTTGCTGTGTCAGCTCATTTGAATCCTGACATATTCATTATGGACGAAATGCTCGTTACCGCTGACCAGGAGTTTCGGCAAAAAAGCAATGTCCGTGTAAAGGAATTAATCAGCCATGGTAAAACCATCCTTCTTGTCAGTCATCAGATGGATTATCTCCGTGACATGTGTACTCGCGCAATCTGTTTGAATCATGGCAAGATTGTCAGTGAAGGCCCGGTAAATGATGTGATCGATCAATATCTCTTTCAATCAAGTACAGGACCATCACAATCAATTGGTACCAGGAAGGACAGACAGGGCTCCGGAAAGATTATTATCAATGAAATATCTCTTCAGAATACAAAAGAGGAGAATATCCAGCAGGCAAATTCCGGTGAAGAATTGAAAATAGTATTGCACATTACTAATCCGTCTTCAAAAACCGATAATGCTTCAGTTAAAATGAATTGTCATGATGCTTTGGGAAGGCAGTGGTTCGTGATCAATAGCAAAATAAGTAATGGACTGTTGGCATTAGTGGAAGGTCGAAATAAGCTGATATGCACTATTCCTAAATTAACCTTAGGACCCGGAAAATATACTTTTGATGTAAGCTTAAGTCTTGGAAATAATATAAGTGATGCTTTGCAAAATGCATTTGAATTATCAGTTCTACCTGGCCCGTTTTATAAGACAGGTATCCTTCCATTGGATACCAATGGCATGCTCGTAGATTATGATTGGGATACACGGATTAATAACTCGTAATTTCAACCCTTCAACTTGGCTAAGTAAAACAATCTATGCAGTGGTTTAAAAATGTAGCATACATCCTGATCGTCCTGATAGGCGGTGGATTCCTGTTGCTGACATTCCAGGACCTGCTGTTTCCCGTCTTCTTTGCCATCTTTTTTGCCTTTCTCCTGATGCCAATGGAGAAATGGATCTATCGCAGGATAAGGTCCAAATTTGCCTCTATTACATTGAGCCTCTTACTGGTTTTGGGTACGATAGGTGGATTCTTATTCATCTTTGGCAACCAGTTGATCGTGATTATAAGCAACATGAATTCTATTACTGACCAGTTGCAGGATGGATTACAGCGCATTCTAAAATTTGTGGATGAAAATGTGCCTTATGTAGAGGTTCCGGCAGACCAGGAATCACTCAACCGCACGATGGCGAAATTGATGGAAGCCCCTATCAGCTTTATTGGATCGAGTATTACCAACGTGGCTTTATTTATTTTCAATGCCTTGCTTACTTTGATCTATACGGTATTCATCCTGATCTATAAGGAGTCCTTCCGCGACTTTTTTATGATTCAGTTTGGAAAAGATAAGCGTGAAGAGATCGGTGTAATCGTCAAACAAACTGTACACCTGATCCAAAAGTACTTGAGCGGGTTGGTTATTGTCATCATCATTCTTGCCTTCCTCAATTGTATAGGACTTCTCATCATCGGCGTGGAGTACGCCATCTTCTGGGGAGTTCTGGCAGCCTGCCTGGTAGTCATCCCATATATCGGTACTACACTCGGTGGTACCTTGCCCTTCCTTTATGCCATGGCAACCGGTGAACCCTGGCAACCATGGGCTGTAGTGGGTATGTATGTAGTCATCCAGCAACTTGAAGGCAATATTATTACGCCGAAAATTGTCGGCTCAAGCGTACGTATCAATCCTCTTTTTGCGCTGTTTGCAGTTGTAGTGATGGGATCCATCCTTGGTATTGGAGGTATTGTACTTGCCATCCCGACCATTGCAGTCTTCAAATTGATAGCTGAGCAAATTGATGTCCTCAAACCCATAGCACTACTGATGGATAAGGACCTGATTAAGAAACGGGGAATGTTTTATGGTAAATTTGATAGGGAAGATTTCAGGCTTTCCACCTTCCTGAATGAGGAAGAGAATAAACGTTGACATACTCTATTTCCTCAGGACTCCCATGTAAGCCGCCCAGGGACCAATCTCAATCTCATACTGTCTTGCTATCACTCTTGCTATTTGCGCAAAATGTGTCAAATCATGCACCACCCATGCGGACAATAATTGACAAAGCGTCACCTCTCCAAAAGCAGGATGGACGCCTGTCCTCCTTAGATCATCAATTGTGATTTCAAATGAATTGAGGATCATTAAGTTTTCCTGCCGTAAATTTTCAAATTGCTGCAGCAGTGATTCGATGGTCCGGTGATGAGCCAGCGGAATATGCCCCTCCCGATCAAAAGGCAAAAATTGCTTGTCTTCACTATTGCCAAGAATAATCTGCATACGCGGAATCCAATCCGTCTGCTCTCCATAGATCAGGTGCGCAACTACAGCTTGAGGTGACCAGGTATCCGGACCTTCATCTGCATGGAGCCAACGATCGTCAAGACCAGTAAGCCATTCACGCAGAATATGCGGAGTGCGATGAAGAATGGCAATTGCATCCTCAAGTTCAAAGGGAATCAAAACGGGATGTTCAGTGAGTGAGTTTAATAATTTGGATTCTGTTGGATATTCCCTCCACTCAAATCAATTTCAGATTGAGGGATAGGCAACAGGGTATGTTTGCTTTCATCAAAGTTTATAAATAATGGATCCATGACTTCTGCAATACGTCCCCAGCGTGCCAAATCAAACCAACGCTGCTGTTCCATTGCCAACTCTACTCTGCGTTCATGATAGATGGCTTCGCGCAACATACTTTGATCATTAGTTGTAATGTCCGGAAGAATAAAATTATTTGTTCCTCTCGCACGAGCGCGTACCTGGTTGAGATATGTCTGTGCTTTGCCCGGGTCACCAATTTCATTATAAGCTTCAGCTGAAATCAGTAGGATATCTGCATATCGTAGGATGCGAATATTACCCGGACCATTATCCTGGAGACCTGCATGCGCAGGAACCCATGCCTTCTGATTAAATCGTTCATTGATGATTTCAGGATTATCCTGCACGATGGTCGAACCATCAGGTAATACTTCACCTACATAAATAATTGTTGCCTGGCGCCGTGGATCACCTGCTTCATATTCTCCAACAAGGTCATCATTAGGTCTATTAAATCCCCATCCAAGATTAGGAATACCACGCACACCCTGAATCATATTAAATGGTGTAGCTCCCGGTCCGGCAACTGCAGCCTGCGTAGCTACTGCGCTGATTTCAAATATACTTTCTGTTCCATGTTCTCCAATGGGAAGGAAATTGTCCGCATAGCGTGTCAATAAAACATATTCTCCGGAATTGATCACGGCTTCTGCTTGCTCTGATGCTTTTGCAAAATCGTGTTTTACCATGTATAATTTTGCAAGAATACCGCGTGCCGCACCTTTCGTTGCACGTCCCAAATCACTGGAAGGGTAGGCAGATTTCTCAGGCAATACAGCGATAGCATCGAGTAAATCTGTTTCAATAAAATTATAAATCTCTTCCTTTGGCGTGCGTGACTGAGTATAGTATTCATCATTTGTCAAAGGACGTGTGATCAATGGAAGATCTCCAAACCATTGTACCAATCTGAAATAAGTATACGCTCGCAGATATTTAGCTTCTCCTACCAGACGATTTCTCAAATCTGTATTCATATCGATGCCCGGAATATTATCGATCGCCAGATTCGCTCTGAAGATGGTATGGTAGCTGCCTTTCCATGCTTCAGCGAATGCTGTATTAGTAGCATCAAACGTGAATTCATCTAACTCCAGCACATAGGGCGCATCATTAGCCGAACTGCCTTTATCAGCATCATCACTGATGATGTCAGTCAGTCCAATCCAGGGGAAGGCACACATCTCCCACGTTCTGAAGTTTTGATACACAGCATTGGTCGCCCAGATTGCATGATCCTGTGTTTCAAAAAAAGTATCAAAGGTCAACTGTCCTTTTGGATTCCTTTCAAGAAATTCATCATTGCATCCTGCACTGAGTCCTGCTACGAGGATTAAAGCGATTATTGATTTTTGAATCTTCCGCATTTGTATTGTCGTAATCATGATGTCAAAGTTGAAATAAATTAAAATTGAATTTCGATACCAGCTACCCAGGATTTAAAAATTGGATATCCTCCAAAATCAAATCCTACTTCATAGGAATTGCTGCCATTAGGAAACTCTGGTGAATAGCCGCTGTATTCCTGGTTGGTCCAGATATTAGTTCCCGTAACATATACGCGTAGTTTGGTCAGTTTGGCTTTCGAAACTATGTCACTAGGCCAAGAATATCCAAGTGTGAGGTTGCGCAATCTGACAAAGCTTCCATCTTCCAGAAATCGGTCGCTTACTTTGAAGTTATGGCCCCCATTGGTGATCCTCGGCTC
>JALYSC010000539.1 GCA_030855005.1 Bacteroidota bacterium
AAGCAGTACAAGCCGGTAAAGCGCTTGGCCGCGAGCATGAAAACTAAATCAGTCATCCTCCCCATCTTCATCTGATTCTTTATAGTCCTCAATCTCCCTCCGGTCCTTTTTTGTGGGTCTTCCTGTGCCTCGTTCCCGACGCTCTGGCGCACCTTTGCCTACAAACCAACTCTTGTATTTATTTAATTCATCTTCAGGTGTCAGGTCTTCATAACATTCCTTTGCCAGCGCTGGGGAGACGCGTTTCTCTATCAGTTGGATGGCCTTGTAGCAGAGTTTAAATCCAGCTTTGGTAACGTCGACAGTATCACCGACCATGATCATGGCTGAGGGCTTAACGTTGACACCTTTCATTTTAACCTTACCTTCCTTGCAGGCATCGGTAGCGATGCTTCGAGACTTGTAGATCCGGATGGCCCAGAGATATTTATCGATCCTTACTTTTTCTGACACGCCTGCTATGATTATTGCTATTTTGAATGCAAATTAAAAGGAACATGGAAAGAAGATCACTTTTAAAAAATATCTCCCTGGCATCGGCTGCTTCCCTGTTGCCGGTGACTATTTCCACACCTAAAACTACGTCATCCAGGCAATTTCAACATTCAGTATGCCGCTGGTGCTATTCCACTATTTCACTGGAGGAGATGTGTGATATGGCGAAGGAATGTGGAATACAATCCATTGAGTTGCTTAATCCTGATGAATGGGATACGGTACTAAAAAGAGGATTAAAAGTTGGATTATCTAATGGGAGTCCATTAGGTATTCAAAAAGGATGGAACCATCTGAAATATCATGGACAGCTACAGTCTGATTTATTAAACCTGATCCCCAAAGCAGCAGAAAAGGGAATTCCCCAGATCATTGTATTCTCAGGTAACAGAGATGGTATCTCTGATGAAGAAGGAATGGAGATGTGTGCCAAAGGTTTAGATCCGGTAGTCAAATTAGCTGAACAATACAATATCCAACTAGTGATGGAATTGCTCAACAGTAAGCTTAATCATCCCGACTATCAATGTGACCTCACAACCTGGGGTGTAAAGCTGGTGGACAAAATTGGATCCACACATTTTAAATTGCTTTACGACATATATCATATGCAGATCATGGAAGGTGATGTCATCAATACGTTGACCACCTTTAAAGATTACATCGGACATTTTCATACAGCCGGTGTGCCGGGTAGACACGAGATCGATGATACTCAGGAGTTATTTTATCCTGCCATCATGAAAGCGATCTCTGCAACCGGATTTAAAGGTTTTGTAGCCCAGGAATTTATTCCTGTTTCCGGAGATCCTGTGAAATCGCTTAAGAAAGCTATTGAGATTTGTTCAGTCTAATTGCGCACATCATCTTAATGAATATATTTACTTACACGATTAATAAACCGAGCCACCGCCATGTATTTTAACAATGAAGGAGTGAATGAAGTCACGTATGATGCGATAGTTGTTGGTAGTGGTATCAGCGGTGGATGGGCTGCCAAAGAGCTCTGCGAAAAAGGACTCAAGACGCTTGTCCTCGAACGCGGAAAAGATGTCAAGCATGGCGATTATCCAACTGCTAATATGGAAGACTGGGAGTTTCCCAACTTCAACAAATTAACACTGGAAGATCGCAAGAAGTATCCTGTCCAAAGCAGGACAGATTACATTATGAATTATGCTACGATTCCATGGTTCATTGAAGATGCTGAACAACCTTACAAAGAAATAAAACCATTTGACTGGATGCGGGGCTATCACGTGGGTGGTAAATCTATCATGTGGGGTCGTCACTCTTATCGCTGGAGTCCTTTAGATTTTGAAGGAAATGCCAAAGATGGTATTGCAGTGGATTGGCCCATCAGATATGCTGATCTAGCTAAGTGGTACGATTATGTTGAATCCTTCGCAGGAATTAGTGGACAGAATGAAGGTCTTGATCAGCTTCCGGATGGAAATTTCTTACCGGCCATGCCATTAAATTGTGTGGAAGATGACCTGCGCGGTAAGCTTATGAAAAACATGAAAGGAAGAGTGATCACTCCTGGTCGTGTTGCTCATCTTACTGCACCACTAAAAGGAAGCACACGAGGCACTTGTCAATACCGCAATCGATGCATGCGGGGTTGTCCGTTCGGTGCGTATTTCAGTAGTGTGGCTTCGACATTGCCTGCTGCCTATGCGACCGGTAATCTAACTGTGCGTCCCCATAGTGTTGCTCATTCTATCATCTACGATAAAGAAACAGGCAAAGCGAAAGGTGTGCGCATTGTTGATGCGAAGACAAAAGAGACGAAAGAGTTCTTCTCTAAGATTGTGTTTCTCAATGCTGGTACGCTCA
>JALYSC010000136.1 GCA_030855005.1 Bacteroidota bacterium
GATCATGACTGGGCTGTTAACTGGGGTTCTGATGCTTTTCCTACAGGAACAGCGACACGTGATGGTCCTAATATTCCTGTCACAGGAGGAGAATACAATATCCTATTTAACTCCTTTACCGGCAGTTACCTGTTTGTTGAACTCCGCGTTTTCGCGAGTATGGGCCTTGTTGGATCAGCAACGCCTGACATGAGTTGGGATATCGATGATCAAATGGTACAGAGTCCTGAAAATGAAAATGTCTGGACGATCCAGTCAATTGATCTGTTTGATGGAGAAGCAAAATTCAGAGCAGAGGGTAACTGGACAACTAACTGGGGAGCTGCTACATTCCCTACAGGTACTGGCACACAGGATGGTCCGAATATCCCTGTCATCGGTGGGACTTATGGTATCACATTTAATTCCGAAACTGGTGAGTTCGTCTTCGGCGATCCGCTGACTTCAACACAGGACATTCTTGACCCTTCCAGTATTAAGGCCTATCCAAATCCTGCACAGGATGTACTCTATCTTGATCTTGATGCTATTGATATTACAGGTGAAGTTTCTTTACAGGTATATGATATGGATGGCAAGAGCCTTCTTTCTGACAAACAATTAGTTTCTGAAAATATGAAGCTAAATGTCGCAGGTTTATCAAATGGTTATTATACACTGATGATCAGCAATGATCGTTATGTCATAGGAAAGAAATTTGTGATTCTTCGATAATCACCAGCTTCTAACGTTTGCAAAAAAAAGGTGGTATCCTGTTAAAGGAGCCACCTTTTTTAATTTTTTAGGCTATTCTTGTGTTTAAGAGTGAAGGCCTACTTTTATCTACTCGTTAACCTGATTATGACATGATAATTTATCTTAATAAAAGATTGATTTTTCTCTTTTTTTCTGCCCTTTTTACCATCTTTTCACTACAAGTTGTCATGGCTGAAGAAAGCATCATGATGACGCAGGCACCGGTTATTTGGACTGTGCCATCCTTCCCTACAAAATTCGATGATGTCACAGTTTATTTTGATGCTTCTCAGGGCAATGCAGCTCTCAATAATTTCTCAGGTGATGTGTATGCACATACCGGTGTTATAACGGATCAAAGTTCTTCAGGTACGGATTGGAAACATGTGATTGGAAATTGGGGTACTGCAGATGCAAGAGTACTTATGACAAGAGAAAGTGCTAACATCTATTCTATCAGTTTCAATATTTCTGAATTCTACGGGATTCCGTTGGAGGAGACTGTATTGAAGTTAGCTTTTGTGTTTCGTAACGTAAGCGGAAGCATAGTGGGTCGAGACACAGATGGCTCAGATATTTTCGCAGACGTATCAGCATCGAATCAAGGCCTATATCTCAACCTTCGTTCTCCTGAATCAGAAGACGTCATCATTTACGAAGACGATAGCCTGTTCATCGATGTATTGGTTAGTGATACCGCCAATCTCACAATCTTTGATAACGGAACAGAAATCTTTTCCGGATTTGTGGATGCGATTTCTTTCTACTATCATCCGCTCACTACAGGCAATCATACACTAACTCTAACAGCAACCAGGGATACTTTAATATTTACGTTGGATGTTCAGTTTTTAGTTCTTAAAAGAAATCCTGTAAAACGCGATCCCCCGGACGGTACAATGAATGGTTTGAATTATTTTTCTGCCACTACGTATATCTTCCAATTATATGCTCCTCTCAAAGAGTATGTGTTTCTACTCACTACTTCCAATCAATACAAACCTGACACTACCTACCTGCTGCATCAGGCTGAGGATGGAAAAACTTTTTGGATCGAATTACCAAGATCTTTATTTGCGGATGGCAAGACCACTTATCAATATCTGATTAACGGAGGTATCAAAGTCGCTGATCCACATTCAGAAGTGGTGCTGGATCCCGACAACGATCCTTTCATCGATGATGAAGTGATGGCAACTCTACCTCCATATCCGGTAGGCATGACTACGGGTATTGTCACTGCTTTTGATGAGGATTACGAAGCCTTTGATTTCGAAGTCACCGATTTTGTCAAACCAGAAAAAAGCAAGCTGGTCATTTACGAATTATTGATTCGTGATTTTATTGCCACGCATAATTATGAAACACTCAAAGACACACTTTCTTATTTTGAAAACCTGGGAGTCAATGTCATTCAATTGATGCCTGTCAATGAATTTGAAGGCAATATAAGTTGGGGCTATAATCCTTCCTTTCACATGGCTGTGGATAAATATTATGGTACCAGAGAACAGTTAAAAGCATTTGTAGACGAAGCCCATAAACATGGTATAGCTATAGTGCTTGATGTGGTATTCAATCATACATTTTCACAAGGGCCTTTAGCTAAAATGTACTGGGATGCCATCAATTTCAGGCCTGCTGCGAATAGTCCGTATTTGAATGTAATTCCAAAGCATCCTTTTAACGTCGGATATGATTTCAATCATGAAAGTCTGGCAACCAAAATCTGGGTGAAACGAGTTCTTAATTATTGGGTTAATGAATTCAAAGTAGATGGCTTCCGATTTGATCTTTCAAAAGGCATGACTCAATTTAATTCCGGAAACGACGCAGGACTCATGGCGCGCTATGATGCAAGTCGAATCGCTTTATTGAAGGACTATGCTAATTCTGTCTGGAATAATGATTCCACATCTTATCTGATACTCGAGCACTTTGCTGATAATGATGAAGAAACAGAATTATCCAGTTTTGGCTTTATGCTATGGGGAAATTCAAATTATCAATACAACCAGGCTGCTAAAGGATTTCAATCAGATCTCGACTGGTCTGATTATTCTTATCGTGGCTGGACCAAACCTCACCTGGTCAGCTATATGGAAAGTCACGATGAAGAGCGCCTGATGGTTCGCCTCAAAAATGAAGGTGACATCGAGGGTGATTATAATACCCGTGAATTAAAAACTGCACTCAAACGAGTTGCTGCTGCAAGTGCTATACACTACTCGATCCCCGGTCCAAAAATGATTTGGGAATTTGGAGAACTCGGATATGATTATTCAATTAATACCTGCTCGAACGGAACCATTTCAAATGATTGCAGACTTGATCCGAAACCTATTCGGTGGGATTATTTAAATAATCCCGATAGAGAACGTTTGCGCCAGGTGACTGCTGCATTAATCAAGCTTAAAACTGATTATCCAACTTTTTCAACAACCGACTTTGACTTTAATGATGGTAATCTATATATCAAGACTGTTCATCTCAATCATCCTGACATGGATGCGGCTACGCTCGTCAATTTCAGAGTAGTTAATTCGGATATCAATCCTAAATTTCAATATCCCGGTGTTTGGTATGAATACTTTACAGGAGATAGTATCGAAGTAACTGACACACAGGAAAAGATAACGTTTGGTCCAGGAGAATATCGCATTTACACGTCTATAAGAATTACTCCTCCGGATGGCTATGTAACAGGCACAACAGAATTGTCGCTTGAGGAAATACAGATTTATCCCAATCTTCTTCACGAAGAGTCATCAGTTGCCGGGTATCTTCCTGATGTCAATTCGATAGAGAATATTACCCTTACTGACATTCAAGGCAAGCGTATTCAACTACCAGGATATAATAATTCGGGTGGTAACTTTTCTGTTACACTTCCATCGTCCATGGTTTCAGGATTGTATTTTCTTACAGTGCAAACTGATAAAAATTTATTCATTGCCAAATTGATAAAGCAATAAACTGCTGGCGAAATGAGATTTGTGCAGATTTGTATTCTTCTGTTTTGTGTTGCATTGTTTTTTCCAAAAAAATCAATTGCTCAAACTGGTGGCGATCAGATCATAATTGGCGAAGACGGGATTATGCGATGGCGCAAAGACAGCAGCGAGATCATTGGCTTTGGTGTGAATTATACAGTGCCATTCGCACATTCGTATCGAAGAGGAAAAGAACTCAATGTAGATTTGAAAGCCGCTATTGATGCGGACGTATATCACTTTGCAAGATTGGGTTTGGATCTCTTTCGTGTGCATGTGTGGGATACAGAGATCAGTGATACACTTGGTAATCTTTTAGAAAATGAACATCTCGAGTTATTTGATTACCTGCTTTTCAAATTAAAAGAGCGCAATATTCATGCAGTCATTACACCTATTGCCTATTGGGGAAATGGCTGGCCTGATCAGGATACACCATCACCTGGGTTTTCACATAAATATGGAAAGGATAATTGCCTCACCAATCCGGATGCGATTAAAGCTCAGGAAAATTATTTACGCCAGTTTGTAAGCCATATAAATCCTTACACCAAAAAGGCATACAAAGACGAAGCATCGATCCTTGCTTTTGAAGTGTGTAATGAACCGCACCATCGTGCTACACCGGAAGAGGTAACAACTTTTGTGCGAAAAATGAAAGATGCAATCTCCCGCACGGGTTGCACCAAACCTGTCTTTTATAATGTTACTCATAGCATCCATCTCGCGGATGCTTATTATAAAGCTGGTATCGATGGCGGAACCTTTCAGTGGTATCCTACGGGTTTAGGATATCAAAAAGAACTGAAAGGAAATATGTTACCTAATGTGGACCGGTATCCGATCCCATTTGATGGTGTACTCAAAGAATATCATTCTGCCCGTTTTGTATATGAGTTTGATGCGGCTGATATGTTTGCAAACTACATGTACCCTGCGATGGCCAGAAGTTTTCGGACTGCGGGCATGCAACTGGGTACACACTTTGCGTATGATCCGACATTTCTTGCACCGTTTAATACCGAATACAATACGCACTTCATGAACCTCGTCTATGCTCCGCAAAAAGCATTGAGCCTGATGATTGCAGGAGAGGTTTTTAGAAAAATTCCTTTGTATTCGGATTATGGGGTTTATCCTCAGAATACATCATTCGGTCCTTTCCGTGTGAGCTATGAAGAGAATCTCGCTGAAATGATTACGGATGAAAAATTTATCTACACCAACAATACTTCCACACCCTATCCTGATACTGAAAAACTGAAACTCATTGCCGGCTACGGTAATTCTGCATTGGTGAAATATGAAGGAACGGGAGCGTATTTTTTAGATAAAGTTGGTAAAGGGATCTGGCGACTTGAAGTGATGCCCGATGCGATCATTGTGGATAATCTTTTTGGTCAAAATCAAATTGGAAAAACTAGAGCTATTATAAAATATGCATCTCATCCGATGCAAATAAATCTGCCTGAATTTGCTGATGGGTTTGTGATGGAAAGTGTAAGCTGGGGAGATTCGATCATCTACCGCGAATCGAAGAATATGCCTGTGTCTGTCAAGCCTGGTGTATATCTCGTGATGACACCAAAATATCGTGATTCAGATAAGGTGACGCTTGAGTCGCAACAAAACATCGAGTTGAAAGAATATTATGCTCCTAAATCAAATGTGGATTCGGTGTATGTCATGCATGATGCGCAGGTGCCGTGGATAGCAGGACAGTATTTAAAAATTAATGCAACCGTTGTAGCCCCCACCACACCAAAAAAAGTAGTGTTGTGGTTTACACAAATCGATCGGGGATTTACGGTACCGATCAACATGACTGAGGTATCGCCTTACCAATATGAAGCATTTATACCTGCAAAATATATACAGGAAACCACTGATTTAAACCAGTATCATTTTGCCGTACATCACGATGGTGGAGTTTATTATAGTCCATCCAATAAAAAACTTCTTGAGACTACATTACGACCTGATGTTAGTCAAGCTATACTCCAGGTTGAAAAATCAAAAGATCCGCTCTACTTATTTAATGCCACCCATCACTTTGAACGACTCAATCGTCAATGGCTGCCATCCTCCCAGGAGCAGTACAGTGGTGATCCAAAAGATTACGTTCATTTCAAACTCGACAAATTAACTGTTCGTGATCCTGAAAATTTGAATGCTCCGTCTATTGCTGATTATTCAGTGCGACATTATTTTGGGGATCTGCTGGCAGGTCGTGAAGAAAGTTTGAAAGAAAGACATGTATTGGTATTGAAAGCGCTATCTTCTGATGGTAGGCGTTTGCCAGTACAAATCACACTTGTCATGAAAGATGGCAGCGCCTTCGGACACACATTTGTGATCAATGATACAGAAGAACTCTATTATACTTTTTTAACTGAGTTCAAACCTGTACAACCCGTTTTGTTGCCAAGGCCCTATCCTACTTTCCTTCCCTATTTTTCTGCTGCTCCACAAAGCGATACACTGGATGTGAATAAAGTTGAAAGCATGCAATTTTCCATCGGCCCTGGAATACCAGAATCCGACTGGAACCGTGTGACGGATGTGAAATTATGGGCGGTGTGGCTGGAATGATTTTTAATTATTGATGGTTGCTGAGTTATAGCACATGGATGAGTGCCGTAAGTCGAAGCATTGAATTTTAATCTTTGCGGGCTCTGCGTCTTTGCGTGACACCTTTATGCGCGTTTCAACACAGATTACGCAGATTATTTTAAAAATTAATTTTCGCAAATTTGATCTACACAGCCGGCAGTCAAATGTGGAATTCATTTTTTGCGGGCTCTGCGTCTTTGCGTGACACCTTTAGACGTGTTTTAACGCTGATTACGCAGAGATTATCTAAAAATGAATTTTCACAGATTTGATCTACACAGCCGGCATTCAAGTGCGGAATTCATTCTTTGCGAGCTCAGCGCCTTTGCGCGACACCTTTTCTGTTTCATTGATGAGTGAATGAGTCCTGGCTGTTCACATTATCTCATGACTTCCTCTGACCACTAACTACAAACTACTGACTCACATACCCTTCTAAGCCTATAATCTTATAACCAATAACCTTACCTCAATCTCAAAAATGTATTTACATTGGGAGTACAAAAACCAACTCATCCATGGGTAAGCTTACCACCTTCGATTTTATCGTTTTCATGTTCTATTTCGTAGTCGTTGCCGGCTATGGATACTGGATCTACAACAGGCGCAAGAGCAAGGAACATGACTCCAAGGCATTCTTCCTGGCGGAAGGGTCGCTGACCTGGTGGGCCATTGGAGCTTCCATGATAGCCTCCAATATTTCGGCAGAACAATTTATAGGTATGTCGGGTAATGGATTCCGGTTGGGACTTGCGATATCCGCGTACGAGTGGCTTGCTGCTCTCTCACTGATTATCGTAGCAGTGTTCTTCATGCCGATCTATCTCAAGAACAAGATCTTCACGATGCCGCAGTTTCTCAAGCTGCGATACAGTGAGACAGTTGCCGTCATCATGGCGGTATTCTGGTTATTCTTATACGTATTTATCAATCTGACTTCAATCCTTTACCTCGGTTCGATTGCGATCAATAACCTGGTGGGGGGTGATTATTTCCATGGGATTATGATTGGTCTTGCGCTCTTCGCATTGATCATCACATTAGGTGGCATGAAGGTGATTGGTTACACGGATGTGATCCAGGTATTCTTCCTCATCATCGGCGGGCTTGTAGCAACCTATCTCGCTTTAACTCTTGTCTCTGAAGAATTTGGTCTTGGCAAAAATGCGATTGCAGGTCTCAATGAATTGATCAAACGCACACCCGATCACTTTGACATGATCTTCCAAAAGCCGGCTGTCACAGCAACGGCGCAGGAGGCTTCACGTTACATTTCTTTGCCGGGTATTGCGATGCTATTAGGTGGGCAATGGGTAGCCAACCTCAATTACTGGGGATGCAATCAATATATCAC
>JALYSC010000540.1 GCA_030855005.1 Bacteroidota bacterium
TTGTGCACCATATTTAAGGATCTCAGTAACAAAGCTCTCTTCGTTGTGCATGGAAAGTGCCAACACTTTCACTTCAGGATATTCTTTACTGAGTTTTTGGCAGACCTCAAGGCCGTTCATACCTGGTAGGTTAATATCAAGCAGGATTACATCCGGTTTGGCAAGGGTGACTTTTTCAAATACTTCAGTCCCTGTATAGCATTTGGCAACAACCTCGATACGTTCATGTCCTTCGAGGATGGATTCAATCCCTTCGACGAACATATTATGGTCATCAGCAATCATTACACGTATCATAAGCGAAGGTCTAAACGGTTTTTAAGTCTTTAAAAGTACGAACTAAGCTCGATTAAAGGTCATGAGGAGTATTATGGACCAATACACGAATAGAATCACCACTGATTCGAGTCACCTGCACCGTGCTGCCATGGATGCTAACCTGTAATATCCGGTGCCTGAATCGCATTTTAAAGGAAAATCCATCCCATCCAGGAGGTAAAACCGGAGAAAAGGACAGCTCATCATTTCGCACAGTTAATCCGGCAAAGCCTTTTACAACTGACATCCACGTTCCCGCCATACTGGTAATGTGCAGCCCGTCTTCGGTGTCATTATTATAGTCATCAAGGTCAAGACGTGCTGTACGCTGATACATCTCATTCGCTTTCTCCAATTTACCGAGATGAGCTGCAAGAATACAATGCACGCAAGGTGACAAGGAGGATTCATGTACTGTCATAGGTTCGTAAAAATCGAAATGACGTTCGATTGTTTCCGGCGTAAATTGATCTTCAAAGAAATACATCCCCTGCAACACATCCGCCTGTTTTATAAAACAAGAACGAAGAATGCGATCCCACGACCATTTCTGATTGATGGGACGGTGATGAGAAGGCAACTGGTCCACGGTCATCAATTCTTTATCAAGAAATCCATCCTGCTGTAAGAAAACATCGCGTGCTGCATCGTAAGGCAAATAAGTATTACGGATCACTTCATCCCAATGACTTCCTTCTTCAGCATTATAGTTTGTTTTCAATTTAATTTCTGGCCAATTCCTTTCAAAATTTTCTTTTACCCAATTGATTTGTTCAAGAGCATATTGCAGGCACCACCGCGCGATGTAGTTAGTGTACCAATTGTTATTAACATTGTTTTCATATTCATTAGGACCGGTAACACCAAGCATTACATAAGAATGCTTGTCATGGGAGTAATTAAACCGTTGTGACCAGAATCGTGCAACGCCAATGATAACTTCCAAGCCACCTTCTACCAGGTATTTTGTATCACCGGTGTAGCGGATATAATCGTAGATGGCGTAGATGATAGCACCATTTCGATGTATCTCTTCAAAAGTAATTTCCCATTCATTGTGACATTCTTCTCCATTAATAGTGACCATTGGATATAATGCAGCTCCCTCTGTGAATCCAAGCTTGGCAGCATTCTCAATAGCTTTAGGCAAATGAAGATATCGATAGATAAGCAAGTTGCGTGCAACTTCAGGATCCGTCGAACTCAAATAAAATGGAATGCAATACGCTTCGGTGTCCCAATAAGTACTCCCGCCATATTTTTCTCCAGTAAATCCTTTAGGGCCGATATTAAATCGTGGATCTTCTCCTGTGTATGTCTGCCATAGATGAAAAATATTAAAGCGAATTCCTTGTTGTGCAGATACATCTCCGTCTATCACAATATCAGCGCCATCCCAAATAGTTCGCCACTTTTCAATATGTAGTAGTTTTAGGGCATCATAGCCAAGGGTAACGATATTCTTGAGCCTTGCTTGGCCTTGAGTAGTTTGATCTTCAGGAGCAATATACAGGCTGCTGAGGTTGACAACATATTTATTTAGGTAAATTTCTTCACCTGAAGTGATTTTGATTTCAAATTTCTGACCTGCTTTCATTGGCTGGTCATAGGTGTTGATTGGAGAGACTAATGCTTGATTTTTATAAACTACTGAAGTCATTAAAGAACTGACTTTGAAACCTGTCTTTTTAGTTTGTGCTGAGACCATGCATGCTGATACATCACTCATTTCATCTAATCCTATCCAAAACTGATCTCCATAATTTGAGTCCTTGTTATGGACATCAAAATCAAGATATGGTTCCAGAAAAATTATACCGGTATATCCATTGGATTTTATTGCAATGTTGATTGCGGCTACATCCGGATCAGCCATGCTACAAAATCTTTCGAAGCGGAAGGATAAATTTCCTCCCGATGTCGGTGCGATATCAAAAGTTCGGATCAGGAGTCCATTCTCCATATCCAGATATCTCCGGAAATTGGTTGGTGTGATTTTAGATAAATCCAAAACC
>JALYSC010000541.1 GCA_030855005.1 Bacteroidota bacterium
ACGGTAGATAAAAAGACAGGAACGTTTGATCTGGGAGGTCATCAACACGTGACCATTATAGATATTCCGGGAGCCTATAGTCTGTATCCTACATCCAAGGACGAAAGAATTGTAGTGCAGCAGTTTCTGACAACACAACCTTCTCCTGATCTGGTGCTCTACGTGGCTGATATCAGTCAGCTTGAAAAACAGTTGCTGCTGCTCACACAAATCAGGGATCTTGGGCACCAGGTAATACTTGCGCTTAATATGGCTGATATGCCGGGTATTACCATTCAAACTCAAATTCTTGAAGATCACCTGAAGATGCCGGTGGTACTAGTATCCGGTAAAACAGGGATGGGCATTGCTGCTCTGAAAATTCAGATTGGTTCTTTACTAAGCGCCCCTTACAAAGAACCGGAGCCCTATTACAAACTATCGGAATCTGATCGTAAGATCGTTGACCAGGTTAAGGATATCGTGCCATTCAAGTCAGATTATGGGAGCTTACTAGCAGCTCATCATATCGACTGGATAGACAATATCACCGCTGAGAAAAAACTTGCAGTAAAGGAAAAAATAGAGAAGACCGGATTCAATCCAATCGCAGGACAAATCCAGGAGACATTGTCCCGCTATGATAAGTTTACCCCAGTTATGAAAAAAGCACTCCACCTTGAGGATGGTGGAGCGGGTAATAAAATGACTGACCGTATTGACAGATGGGTGATGCACCCGGTGCTGGGATCTATCATTTTTTTCCTGGTTATGTTATTGATCTTCCAGGCCATTTTTGCATGGGCGACTGGTCCAATGGATTTCATTGAGGCAACCATGGGTCAACTGTCATTGGGTATCAGATCTGTGTTGCCATTAGGTTGGATTGCAGATTTGATATGTGATGGATTGCTTGCAGGCTTAACTGGAATTCTTGTTTTCATCCCACAGATTGCGATTCTCTTTCTGCTCATAGGTATACTCGAAGAAATCGGATACATGGCCCGTGCTGTCAGCATGTTTGATATGATGATGCGCAAGTTTGGACTCAATGGACGCAGTATTGTAGCGCTTGTATCAGGCGGTGCTTGCGCAATACCGGCCATCATGAGTACTCGCAATATCAGTAACTGGAAAGAAAGACTGATTACCATCATGGTCACTCCATTTATAAGCTGTTCTGCCCGAATTCCGGTCTATGCCATCCTGATTGGATTCGCGGTGCCGCAGGGAAGAATATTCGGATTTGAACAACAAGGTCTTGCATTAATGGGATTATATGGAATTGGCATTGTCGCTGCCTTACTAGCTGCATATATTCTCAAAAAGATCATCAGGTCTAATGAGCGGAGTTTCCTTATGATTGAACTCCCGGTGTACCGGCCTCCTGTCAGTAAAAATTTATTCTTCCTGGTGCTGGAGAAAACAAAATCATTTGTGGTTGGGGCAGGAAAGATTATCCTGATTATTTCACTTGTCTTATGGTTTCTCGCGAGTTATGGTCCGCCTAAAAATAATGCGGTTGGTGATGCAGGTAGCAGTAACTGGATTGAGAAAAGACCTCCGTTGGAAGAATCATACGCAGGCATACTGGGTAAAGGAATTGAGCCTGTTATTGCACCACTTGGTTTTGATTGGAAGATGGGAATTGCGCTTGTATGTTCTTTTGCTGCGAGAGAAGTGTTTGTAGGCACAATGGCTACAATCTATAGTATCGAAGATGATGCAGATGTATCACTCATCAGGACCAGGATGGCAGAAGACAAACATGTGCTGACGGGTCAGCCAGTCTATAATATGGCGACTACCTGGTCTTTACTCATCTTTTACGCTTTTGCCATGCAGTGTATGAGCACCCTTGCTGTGGTGAAACGGGAAACACGGTCTTGGAAGTGGCCAGCGATCCAATTTGTGATGATGACAGGACTGGCTTATCTCGCCAGTTGGGGTGTCTATCAGTGGCTTAAATAATAAAGAATTTCAATTCTTACCTTCGGCCTGTGAATCCAGAAAACGAAATGATCCTTGTGACCGGAGCGACCGGTCAGATAGGCACCGTACTAACTGAAGCATTACGAAATGAATATGGCCGGGACAATGTACTGGCCACAGACATCAAAAAACCGGAAGGGGAGACCGGGCTTTTCGAAATGCTTGACATCCTCAATGTGCAACGCATCATCGAGATCATTGCAGATTATAAAGTCACCACGATCTATCACCTGGCAGCGATACTGTCGGCCAGTGGAGAATGGAATCCATTAAAGACATGGAATGTCAATCTCAATGGAATGTTATCCATTCTTGAACTTGCAAGAGGTGAAGGAATTACAAAATTGTTTTTC
>JALYSC010000137.1 GCA_030855005.1 Bacteroidota bacterium
GCATCATACATGCTCAACAGCATCTCGGCTGTAACAGCTTCCTGCTTTGATCCTTTCACAGTCATAGTCCAGGTTTCTTCATCACCCGGTTCCATTTTATCTCTCCATGTTTTCAATTGAACTTGAAGATCTTTATTCGTCCACGGCACCCTGATCAATGTTGATGCCTGAGATTTACGATTGTTGAAAGCTGTCAGATTGTGCATATATATTCCACCTCTGTCATCCTCTTTTATCATTATAGTTTTATCGTCATAAGTCGGTAATGAAAACCACTTCCTGGTTGAATCTTCCTTACGTCGTTCGATAATCCTGATAGTCTTTGGCGGATTTGATAAACCCGTCAATAAGTCTACACTTGGAGTTTGTCCTGGTGCATAGGCAAGATCATCTACAGCAACCTGAACCATTTCATGTCCTGGTAGTTGTTTGCCACTATCGTACACCATCACATACTGAACAATGTCAAGAATCTTACCTGAGGTATCTTTCCATTTCCATGTAAGTCTGTAATATCCAGGCTGATTAATGGTGCCTGCAAGTGAGATGGAATCATTTCCCTGGACAGTATATGATTTTGAACCTAGTACTTGACCGACATTCCATTCTGACATCTTCTCTTTACCAGGGACGAAATAATTTGGATACTTACTGATGTATTCCGATTCAGATATTGTTAGAATATCCGGAACAGACCAGAGCCTGTCACGCTTATGTTGATTTGGTCCATTGATTTGGGTAATCTCCACCATACCTGTTACATTCACTTCTCCTCCATCACTGTTCAATGCACTTATTGGAATTTTATTGATTTGGGTGATTGATACTCGTTCACCTAATCCAATATTGACATCAAACCCTTGCTTATTCAGTACAATTGTTTTTGCAAGTTCATGACTTTCTCCAGTGATATCAGTAACATATGTTGTGATTTCAAACCGATACATCAGATTAGCATCAGCGCCTGTTTTGGGTTTTGCTACAAAAGGGATATCAAAGCTGCCATCATTCTTTGTAGTTGTCGTTCCGACAGCTAGTACCTGCCTGTCATCATCCTGTGGCCAGAATCCTTTCCAATATGAATTATACCACCATGGACGATATGACACTCGTTCCACCCGGTATGTGACATTTGCATTTGGAACTGCACTCCCTGCATAATCTTTTGCAAAACCACGTATGGTGACATCATCATTCAATTTGACAGTTTCTTTCAGCGTATCATATTTAATTTCAAATTTGGGACGCTTATATTCTTCTACCTGAAAATAAAGTCGGTTGGCACCATGACTTGAAGAAATCGACATCTGACCTGTCAGACCTCCCTGAGGCAAATCAAACTGTCCTGCAAATGTTCCATACTCATTTGTCGTAAACGACTTCTTCATTTGTTCCTGCCCGTTGACATCATACAGGATAACTTCTACTTTTTTTCCGGCAATGATTTTAGGCGCCTGGTAACGATCAAACTCCAGTGCATATCCTTTGAAATAAAACTTCTGGCCGGGACGATAGATGGAACGATCACTAAAGAATAATGTAGTAGGATTAGCATCGTAGTCATTACCATATCGGTATGTGTGGTAACCTTCTTCTTCAAATAGTTCGTCATTACCTTTAAGCAATCGAATATTGACGCTTTGATTTTCTATGCGTGGGACATTAACCCAACCATTAGCATCACTCGTTTCTTCACCTACTTTAATTTCTTCTGCGCGTTGACGGCCCGAAACATATTGCTGTGTATAAAACTCAGCTTTCACTCCCGATAGCGGTTGACCTGTCTTACGATTGATGATGGCAGCAACAGAATTCTTATTTCTATCATCCAAGTACCAATAACCTAATTCTGAAACTGTAAACATGACAGCACCTGTTGTCGAGCTTTTAATATCAAAATCTGCTTTATCCGATATCAATAGAGTATAATGACCTAGCGGCAGAGCCTGCAAGGGAATTTCTGTAGTGTGTGGCTGATGATCACCGCCATCACTTATTTTCTGTTCCCATGTCCGAAGTGCAGATAATTGATTGAGTCTTTGCAATACATCCTCCCCATCCCAATTATTTCCTCTCCATCTTTTAGGAGACTCGGGTAGTTTGATTAGTTTGAGATGAACTGAAGAAAGATTGCGATAATCAATTTGGGTTAATAATTCTTCGCTTGGCAAATTGACTGATTCGACTGCAGCATTGATTGATGAAGTTTCAATTTGGGCGATTAGGTTTCTGCACAACTGGCTTCCGTAAGCATCAGGATACTTTGCTATGGCTGCACGACATATTTCTATGGCTTTATTATAATCATATCGATGGGAAGATGATTTATCTTCCTGCCATTGCCCTGCTTGTTGGGATAACAACTCCGCTCTTTGATAATCAATCAATGATGACTCTGGATTTCCAGCATGTTTTTTGGAGAGATCTAATAGAGCATTGTGATATAAAGAATCCTTTTGATCAATGATGATATTGTCATACACGAATCGAAGTCTCTTTAGGTCTGCATCGATAAGTGCTGCTTCATTTTGTGTGTCAATAAGTCTGAACTGTAGCAGTTGTTGGTACCATTGCAAAGAGGTCCATGTATTGCTTATCGTATCATCCGTAACGAAGGTGTGTTTAGAAAACTGACTGACGGGTGCAAATGCAATGGGATCTGTAAGTACAAATTGATAGACAGGCGCTGTCAAATAAGACGCGGAACCAGTGTAAAAATCAAGGGCCCGGTGCATCAGTACATCGTACAATGTCGGACGCAGGTGATCTGTATTTTGTTTTTCTGTAAGGAGGATTGCATAATTCTCTACAGGAGCCTTTTTCAAGCCCTCCCATGTTACAGACTTTTGAAAGTGTAGTTGTATCCTGTCAATAAAATGCCGGATACCCCATGTACGTATATCTGCACCTGGTGTTCCTGCAAATTCAGTTCTGTTCCTCAGGACCCATAGGTGACTCTGCAGATAATTTCCGTACCACTGAGCAGCAAGCGAATGCATGACTGATTTAGCAGGCTCCGGATAAGAATCAATCTCCGCCTCAAGGCGCTCAAGCGATTTTATACCTGGATCTTCTTCAAGTTGTGTCAGGTACTTGTATTCATGCAGGATTGCCTTGACAAGGTGACCTGAATCATTTCCTGTCAAAGCCATTTGACGGATTGATTTCACTTCTTCGAGAGCTGAAGAGATAAGTCCCTTTTGCTCGAGTGAATCGATCGTTTTCCATTTTTTTTCCATTAGGGCAGGATCAATCGTAGAGATAGTTGTGGTATTAACTGGTTGTTGTTTTGTTTTACAGGATATTAGAAAACAAAAAGCAACGGTGATCAATAGAAAAAAGAAATATTTCATAGGTCTTCATTTATGCAAAATCCGGCTATTCCGTGAATAATGCGAATTGTCGAATGGTTGAATGGTTGAATTCTGGGATAAGGATGCAATCCTGGTCGCAATTGCAGAGAACATTTCCCATATTAACGAAAAATTAACTGAAGGGTTGATAATCAATATCGGGCTGGATTAACAATAGCAGGTAAATCAGCTCCATTCTCAAGATAAGCAAACAGATACTCAGCCCAATATGGTGCCAGTGAAGTTCCTTTCGTACCCATACCATTAAACAGATAGTTATTCTTTTTATTCGGATATGGTCCCACAAGAGGTCTTCTATCCTGCATGGTTGGGCGAAGTCCGGCAAGGTGCTGAAGAATAACAAACGGTCCCTCGTATACCTGCTCAATAGCTTTAATCAATGCTTGCTTTCCTTCCGCAGTAGGGCCCGCTTTTTCAGACCATGGCTCATAATGACTGCCTATCCAATATGTGTGTTCCTCCGAAAGTGGAACAAAAAATACATCCTCCTTAATGATTCCGGGTAATTTCCATTCAGGCATTTTTACTATCAGCGCTTCTCCTTTGTTAGGTATTAATCCAAGAGAAACAGGTAAACCTACAGCACCAGTTGCATATATAACGTGTTCATATTGATCACCTGGATCTGAAATCAATGCATTCGCTATCTCCAGTATTTCATTCTCAACTAAAAATTGATGTACATCTTTCAGCCAGGCCTGAACATCGAGTCTGTATCCACCTGTCACCACGCCATATGGTTTGCCAAGGCGATCAAATTCTTCAAATCGTTTATGAGAAATATATCGATCGTATTCCTGATCCTTACTTCGATTTTCCCATGCATTGAGTGCTTCCAGGTTGATAAGTGACCGAACAATATCAACCTGGAAAAAGTATTTTTTTCCCAGCAGGGATTCAGTCCATGAATAAAAATCCAGCGCAGCCTCAATGTACTCGTCAATCAACCATGATTTTACATACTTCCTCCCTGTTACAGGATTAATGAGTCCTGATGAAACAGTCGAAGCCTCATTAGGGTGGCTCGCACCAATTAATTTAATGGGTACATTATGGCGATAATATGTCAGGGCTAATACACTGCCTGAAAGGCCGTGGCCAATAATCAACTTTGGAATGGACATATGATTACTGGAATTGAATTTTCAATTTAGCAGGTAACCCATCGATTACCAACTGATACGAATTGTCAATTAAATCTTTAATAAACTTATCAGAAAGTCCGCGCTCGATAAATACGGTGTTCCAGTGTTTTTTATTCATATGATAGCCGGGAATAATTTCATCCGTATATTCTTCACGCAATTCTTCAGCTCTTTCAGGATCGCATTTAAGATTGACGCTACATTCCTCTTCATCGAGTCCTGTTAGAGCAAACATTTTGCCAGCCACTTTATACACAAGCGTATCTGGTCCAAAAGGAAGCGTCTCTTCCACTCCTTGCAATTGCATGCAATACTTTCTGAATGATTCTATATTCATCTTACATCAAACCAAATAATTTGGCATACCTGAGCATTTCACTTTGGTTAGTGATTTTTACTTTACCTGTTAGTACTGCCATCATTGGATTGAGATCACCCTGGATTAATTTCATGAAATTCTCATTTGTTGCACGGACAGCACAATTAGCTTCCCCGTTGAGTCCGTCTTCGACACTTACATTATTGTCTGCAACGGTAACCGTGTACTGTCCCCCTTCCTCTCCTTCCAGGTCAAAGTGAAATTTTGTCTCCAGGCCTTCTATTGCATCCTTATTAACCTTGGCGGGCAGTCTATAGATAAAATCGCGTGAAGTCATAGCTTATTGATATTTAATCTTCAAAAACAGAACAACAAAAACGTTAACAAAGATGCCTTATTACTTTTGCACCTGATGATAACCCGTAGCACAAGGATTGTTTTTATGGGAACCCCTGATTTTGCTGTTCCCAGCCTTCAGATTTTACTCGAGGCAGGCTACCCTATAATTGGTGTAGTCACAGCTCCTGACAAGATAGGAGGCCGGGGCATGAAGGAATTAATCGTTTCCCCTATTAAAAAATTTGCGCTGGAGCATACGATTCCGGTGTTACAACCAGTCAATCTAAAATCACGGCTGTTTATAAATCAACTATCGCAGCTTAAGGCTGATCTGCAAGTGGTGGTTGCTTTTCGGATGCTTCCTGAAAGTGTTTGGAGCATGCCTTCGATGGGGACTATTAATCTACATGGTTCCCTCTTACCAGCGTACCGGGGAGCAGCTCCCATTCAATGGGCACTTATCCAGGGTGAAACAGTAACCGGATTGACTACTTTCAAATTGCAACATGAGATTGATTCTGGTCAAATCATTCATCAATTGGAAATTCCAGTTCTTGAAGATGATAATGCAGGTTCTCTTCATGATCGTATGTCAATAGCAGGGGCAGGTTTGATACTTGGCAGCGTGGATTTAATTTCTAAAGGACAAGCTCCTTTCTTCGTGCAGGATGAATGGATGGTCAGTCATGCTCCCAAAATCCATCATGAACATGGAAAGATTCAGTGGAATTCTTCTCAGCGCGATGTCTATAATTTAATCAGAGGTATGTCCCCATTTCCAGGAGCATGGACAATGCTGGATGGGAAAGAATTCAAGATTTTATTGGCAAAACCTCACTCGGATGTGGCAACTGATACTCCCGGCATTTTGCGCAAGGAAGGCAAAAAGCTATTGGTTCAAACCAGAAGCGGCGAACTTGAAATCATGGAAGTACAAATGACTGGAAAAAAAAGAATGACAGTGGGTGAATTCCTGAATGGCTACACCATTAAAGATTGGTCATTGACATAAACTCAAAAGCTTTGCGTACAATTCTTTTGACAAGCTCAACATCAGGAAGGATTTCAGGTTCTGCAGGAAGCTCTTCTACGTAAATGTTGTCGGTGGCCTTGCCCTTGAAATCGATACTATTGATGTAGGTAAAACATGCCAAGCTTAGGCAGAAGAGTGCGATAATGCCTGAAAGTCGGATTGTATTTTTGCGGATCCTGATCATGTTGCTGTGTCAACGTTACCTGTTAATGAAATGTTACAGGAGGGAGACATTTATTTTTACTTAAACAAATATATATCAATAATTCCCAATAGATAACACTTTAAAGATTCTTTAACCTCATCTAACATGCTCCATTGATATCCATTGTAAATCTTGGCTAATTCATTAATGACTGAGTTTTTGGGATAAGGTTGCCTGAGCAGTAAAAATTCTTTTCGTAGCAGCATGTTCCGCCTTTGCGGGAAGATCAATTGGCTTAGCTTCCTCTACAATCATACCCTGATCAAAAATCAGAATTTTATCTGCCAGTTCCATTATGAGCTCACTATCATGAGAAATGAGAATCAGCGATAAGCCTCGCTCTTTCATCAATAGCTTCAATAAATTAATGATTCCGCTGGTTGTAGTAGCATCTAAAGCTGAAGTGGACTCGTCGCAAATGAGTACCTCTGATTTCATCAAAAGCGTTCTGGCAATGTTTAACCTTAGACATTCTCCACCGGATAAATTTCCTGGTACTCTGTCCAATATATCAGCGCCCAAACCTACTTCTGCAAGCGCATCGATAAGATTTACATTACCACCCGTTCTGGATTCAAGTTGGTTGTCAACGATCTCTTGCAAGAGCGTTCTGATTGTCATTGATGGATGCAATGACCCTCTCCCGTCCTGCATAACAAGCTGTACTTTTTCTCTTAGCGATCTTATATCCTTACGTTGTGAGAAGTCTATTATTTTGCCATGCAGGTCCAACATGCCTTCTATCGGATGCAATAAACCCACAAGCATATGAGCCAGAGTTGATTTGCCGCTGCCGGATTCCCCAATGATACCAATACATTCACCTCTTCGAATTGAAAAAGTTATTCTCTGAATATGGGCACCAGCTTTGTTAATTAAGCCTCCAAAACGATGAACAAAGCCAAGGTTTCTAACCGAAAGGATAATTTCACTATCAATTTCAACAATCCTTTTGTTCGCATTAATCACCTTGGATCCCTGTTGCTCATGAGCCAGTGAAATCTCCCGATCGCATAAATAATTTACAACACCCTGATCATGTGTAATCAATAGCATAGAAATGCCATAAGTATTCCTAATCTGCCGCAAAAGATCCAGTATTTCGACCTGGTTGATTTTATCTGTGGCAGAAGTAATTTCATCTGCAATTAGAAGCACTGGATTTAGCAAAGTGGCCACCACTAATTGGCATCGTTGTAATTGTCCTCCAGA
>JALYSC010000542.1 GCA_030855005.1 Bacteroidota bacterium
CTGGAGATCACGCCTGTTTCATTTTCACCTTCTCCCACAAATTCAATTTCTATTCCTGCCTCTGCGAATGACATCCTCACAAATTCGCGGACACTCGTGGCTACACCTGTTGCTATCACCCAATCTTCTGGCTGATCATATTGAAGTATTTTCCACATCAATTCAACATAATCTTTGGCATGTCCCCAGTCACGCATTGCGTGCAGGTTGCCCAGGTATAATATATCCTGCATACCAAGAGCAATTTTAGCAACAGCCCTTGTAATTTTTCTTGTGACAAATGTTTCACCGCGTAATGGAGATTCATGATTAAATAATATCCCATTGCAAGCAAACATTTTATAGGCTTCCCGATAATTAACTGTAATCCAGTATGCATATAATTTAGCTACACCGTAAGGAGAACGCGGATAAAAAGGTGTCTTCTCAGTTTGAGGAGTCTCCTGTACTTTGCCAAACAATTCTGAAGTAGATGCCTGATAAATCCGGGTTTTGTCTTCCATCTTTAGCATCCTCACAGCTTCTAAAACGCGCAGTGTTCCTAGTCCGTCAATGTTAGCAGAATATTCGGGCTCCAGAAAGCTCACCCCTACATGGCTCATTGCACCAAGGTTGTAAATCTCATCAGGTTTTACTTCCTGGACTATCCGGATGATATTCGTACTATCTGCCAGATCACCATAGTGTAATATAAAGTTGCGGCTATCGATGTGAGGATCCTGGTATATATCATCAATCCTTGCGGTATTAAATAGCGAAGAGCGCCGCTTGATGCCATGTACTTCATATCCTTTATTAAGCAGGAAGTGAGATAAGTAGGCACCATCCTGCCCGGTCACACCGGTAATAAGTGCACGTTTCATACTAAAATTGTTTTTGGGGAAGTGAGGGAAACCACTTGTAGATTAAATTACTTTCAGGAAACAGGATGACCCATGCTGTAAGAAAAATCAATTTGAGATCCACCCACAATGATTTGTTAGAATTATACCAAATTTCAAGAGCTCCTTTATGTGGAGCAATATATTGTTTATAATAAGCGGAAGGCTCCATTCCGGAACCTGAAATGAGCTTCTCTTCATCCCTAAAAATAATTGATCCAACTCCTGTTATCCCTGGAACGCTGTCATATACTTTGTATCTGATTTCAGAAGGATATGCATCAAAGGTAGAAGTGACTAATGGCCTTGGACCAACAATACTCATTTCTCCTGCAAGAACATTTAGTATTTGAGGCAATTCATTCACCTTGGTCATTCGGAGATATTTTCCAAATGATGTCACCCTCGGATCATTTCTGAGTGTAATAGAGCCAGTGCCAATATTCATACTGTTTTTCATCATGGTGGCAAATTTCAGGATTTTAAAATTTTGGTTTTTCAACCCAATCCTGTTTTGCCTGTAAAACACTTCCCGCTCACCAGTTACACTAAGAACTATGCTGACGATTATGAAAAAAGGAAGTAAAAGCAGCAAAGCGAAACTAGCAATAATGATATCCAATATTCTTTTCAGCGTATGATACATATTACATTTTAGAATCCAGATTTTTGCCTTTTTCCATATGATCAAATTCAGGCATGAATTTTTTCAAAGCTTCAACAATTAATTCTTTGGTATTACCTGGCTGGTCGAAGATTTCTTTCAGGTTAGCGACCTGGCCTTTTATTTCAGTAATAGAATATTGAGGAACACCTTTTACAATACCCAGCGACCGGAATGAATTCAGGTCAGTTATTTCATTTTGTGTATAAAACTCTTCATATGGTTTTTCACCTGTCGTATCTGATTCAAAGTAAAAGACAGGATAAGATTTGCTTCCTGGATTCCATTCGCTTGATTTTTCTTTGGCCTCATCTTCTGTTTGGCAAAGATCTGGTTTGTAACCCAGTTCGAATAAATACCTGTCTGCGATTTCAGAAAATGTCATCATCTCAGATTCTGCAAGTTTCGGGAAAAAGATATCCCGTTTTTCACCTAGTAGACTAGCCAACATACAAATGTGACCTGATTCTGCTGGTGTCACAAAATATCTTCTTACATCAGCTGGTGCAGAAATAGGTTGTCCCATTTGAATGCGTTTATTGAATCCATCTAAAAGACTACCATTTGAAAAAGCAACATTTGCAAATCGGGCTGTCGTTACATTCACCTGGTCTGCATATGCCATGATGAGATGTTCCATCATTTTCTTGCTTCCGCCCATGATGTTAACCGGATTAGAGGCTTTATCTGTTGACACTGCAAAAACATGTTGGGGATGATGTTCGATAGCAGCTTCCAGCAAAGCTTCCATGTTATAAACATTGTTTGTAA
>JALYSC010000543.1 GCA_030855005.1 Bacteroidota bacterium
CTTTTAACCACTCTCTTTAGGATGGAGAAATAAATCAGTAAACAATAACGTATTTCAAAATCATGTCTGAAAATCAGGATATGCTCCTTGTTGAGCGGGAGGATTCGATCACTACGATTCGGTTCAACAGGCCTCAACGATTCAATAGTTTTGTGCGGGACATGGCGATGCAGTTGCAGGACGTTTTGGACCAATGTGCTGCCGATGGCACACGTTGTGTTGTGCTGACAGGGGAGGGAAAGGCTTTCAGCGCAGGGCAGGATCTCAATGAAGTGACTGATCCTAATGGTCCGAAGTTACAATCCATCGTGGCAGATCATTATAATCCGATCATTACCCGCCTAAGAAATATACCCATCCCCGTGATTGCTGCTGTCAATGGAGCGGCCGCAGGAGCAGGTGCTAACATTGCACTTGCATGTGATATCGTTGTGGCTAAATCATCCGCCTATTTCCTGCAGGCTTTTGCTCACATTGGACTTATACCGGATAGTGGTGGTACTTTTCATCTGCCACGCCTTATAGGTTTTCAGCGGGCAAGCGCACTCATGATGCTGGGTGAGAAAGTGCCCGCGCCGGAAGCAGAAGCAATGGGAATGATCTATAAAAGCATCGATGAAAATGAATGGGACTCATACGTAAAGTCCTTATCACATCGACTCGCGAATATGCCTACAAAAGGTCTTGCTCTTACCAAGAAAGCACTTAATATGAGTCTAGTGAATAATCTCGCCGTGCAATTGGAAATGGAAGAAGCATTACAAACGGAGGCAAGCAGGTCTGCTGATT
The DNA here is from genome assembly GCA_030855005.1 of Bacteroidota bacterium. Taxonomy (GTDB): domain Bacteria; phylum Bacteroidota; class Bacteroidia; order Chitinophagales; family Saprospiraceae; genus Opimibacter. Next base: position 790 of record JALYSC010000543.1, read on the forward strand.
ATGCAGAAGGCGTACAGGCATTTTTGGAAAAACGAAAAGCAATTTTCATAGGTTCATGATGCGTATAGGAATTGTTGGTGCAGGAGCTATGGGAAGTGGTATCGCACAGGTAGCCGCCATGGCCGGACATGAAGTATTGGTTTTTGATTCTTTTGAATCATCAAAAACAAAAGGTCGTGATACCATACTCTCTTCATTAAATAAATTTGCTACGAAAGGGAAATTCTCAGATGCACAATCAAACGAAATTTTTGATAGAATTAATTTTGTAGAAACACTAGACTTTTTCTCTGCAACGGATATTGTAATTGAAGCGATATCTGAAGATGAAGATGCAAAAAAGCAGATATTCATCCAACTGGAATCCATTGTTACAACTGAAACAATACTTGCCTCCAATACTTCATCCATTTCCATCACTTCTATTGCAAGGAATCTAAGCCATCCGGAACGATGCATTGGTATTCACTTTTTCAATCCGCCTGTGATGATGAAACTGGTGGAGATTATACCGGCTCTTCAAACTGCATCTAAAGTAGTGCTCGAAGCAACACAATTAATTGCTGGCTGGGGTAAGATTGTTGTCCATGCAAAAGATACGCCGGGATTTATAGTCAACAGAATCGCAAGACCATATTACAGTGAGGCATTGCGAATTACTGAAGAACAAATTGCAACACCGCAACAGATTGATTCGGTGATGAAGAACGCAGGTTTCAAAATGGGTCCTTTCGAATTAATGGATTACATCGGAAATGATATAAATCTTGCTGTGACCAAATCAGTCTGGACAGCGATGTATTATGATCCACGCTATAAGCCATCTTTTTTACAGGAGAACCTGGTGCGCGCAGGATGGTTAGGCAGAAAAACAGGAAAAGGTTATTACGATTACACTCAAGATCAACCTGCTGTTGACACACATGCTGATGCTGATGCCATACGAATGAGAATAGTGTCTATGCTCATCAACGAAGCAGCAGATGCATTGTATCTTGGTATCGCTTCCAAAGAAGACATCGACATGGCTATGGTACATGGTGTGAATTACCCCAAAGGATTGCTTGCATGGGCAGATGAAATTGGAATAGAATACTGCGTTGCACAATTAGATCAATTATATGATCACTACCATGAAGATCGTTATCGTTGCAGCGCAGGCTTACGTAATATGTTGTTGTTGGAAAAAACTTACTTCGAATGAATGCTATCGTCTCCCACATGTTCGATGGAGATTACTTCAGTCAATGGCTGGGCATTCGCAGATTGGAAGAGGGGCCCGGACATTGTAAGCTCGAAATGACAGTTAGGCCGGAGATGGTGAATGGATTTGGTATAGCGCATGGAGCCATTACTTACGCGCTGGCGGATAGTGCACTTGCCTTTGCATCTAATGCCAATGGTCGTAAAGCAGTTTCTATCGAAACATCCATCAATCATTTAAAACCTGTCATGCCTGGTGATTTACTAACAGCAATTACCACCCAAACATCATTGGGCCATAAACTGGGTATTTATCAT
>JALYSC010000138.1 GCA_030855005.1 Bacteroidota bacterium
GGTCATGGATGGATGTGGAATGGTAGTTCATTTATTGATATCGGAGAAATAAAAGGTCCAAAAGGTGACAAAGGTGACAAAGGTGATATTGGTCTTACCGGTGCTGTTGGTCCGAAAGGAGAGAAAGGTGATGCGGGAGACCAGGGACTGCCAGGTGCTAATGGTGCCGAGGGTCCTCAAGGCGAAGCAGGACCAGAGGGTGATCCAGGCGATCAAGGGCCACAAGGTATTCCTGGCATGCAGGGACCTCCGGGAAATGCCAATATCAATGGCACTACAGGTTACCTTGTCAAATTTAATAGTTCCAACAGTGGAGATAACTCTCTCATCAAACAAGAAAATAATCAGTTAAAAATTAATTCTCCTACTGTAGGTGGTGGGAAATTGAATATAAAGGGAGAAAGTGGTGCTTATGCTATTCATACCGAATCTGATTTTATCAGTTTATATGCCCAAGGTGGAACCTATGGATTATATGGAGATACTCCATCTGCCAGCACAACCTCCGCAGGTGTAAAAGGTGTCGCTAATGTTGGTGCTGGTGTTTGGGGAGAATCTAATTCAGGCAATGGAGTTCATGCAATTTCCGAAACTGGTGATGCTATTAATGCATCAGCTAATGGATCCGGAAGTGGGTTGCGTGCACAATCTGAATCAGGAAATGCAATTTTTGCAAGTACTGATGGTCCAGGAAATGGAATACGTGTTGAATCACAATTAGGGGCCGGAATATTTATCGATTCTGAATCAGGGGATGGTCTATTTTCAAGATCAACTTCCAGTGATGGGGCAGATGTAGGTTCATCAAGTGGTGCAGGTTTAAGAGCGTCTTCTACAACTGGTGCGGGTATTGTGGTAACCGTAAGTAATAGCCAGAATGCCCTACTTGCAGCTGCAGGTGATTTTATAGCCCTCATTGGGGACGTCGGAATTGGTGTAGCAGATCCCTCTTTTAGATTGCATTTGGGAAACAATTCAGCTGCAAAGCCCACATCTTCTGCATGGACGATTTCTTCTGATGCTCGACTCAAGAAAGATATAACTTCCTATAACGATGGATTACAATCGCTATTAAAAATTAATCCCGTGTGGTTTACCTATACTGGTGAGGCGGGTATGCCAAAAGAAACAGGTGTTGGTGTCATTGCCCAGGAACTTCAAAATGTAGCGCCGTATATGATCACACCATGGCTATATAAAAAAGATAAAGAAGATACCGGAAAGGAATATTTGGCTGTAGACAATGGTCCAATGACCTATATGCTTATTAATGCAGTCAAGCAATTGCATTCCGATTTGGAAACTCTCAAGGAAGCTTTAACCGATTTGAAAACTGAACTCAACATCTTAAAAAACAAATAGTCCTTGAGAAATTATTTCCTTTTACTGGGGATATTAAGCTTGGCTTGATATTATGCTTCCACCGAACGATTCCATTGATGAGTCTACTTGTGAGAGTCTCCATACACATTACTATGTCACCCGCCACTGCCCCACCCATTTAAAATACTTGGCCCTTCAAATTCGTCTATTCGAATTTGGGAGGATCTCAATCCTTAATACCTATTCTCCATGAAAAATATCTTTATACTTATATGTTTAGCCCCATGGCTTCTTGCAGGGCAATCCGTCACTGGAACATATGAAACACAGGACATTCCTACCAGTCTGAATGATTTCAATGCTACATGCAATGGACCTATTACATCGTTGACTATTCATTTACCTTCAGGGGGGCCGTGGCAGGTGACTGGAATTGATATTACATATAGTATGACCGCGCAGGGCGGTGGCTGGAAAAGTCATCAGCGATCACAGGTGCATTGTCAGAATTCAAATTCAACTGAAGCTGAAATTTACCAGGGAACTGGAAACGCTGGAGGAATACAGCCCTATTCACGCACAGGTGTCTCTATTGCTAACGGAAGTTATGTTGGGGATACACCTCTCGTTTTTGAAATGAGAACGTGGCGTACCGCAGGTGGGACAGATTGTGGGACCTCATTTAACAAAGTGAACAATTTCTCCTGGACAGTTATTGTGTACTATTCGGCTCTTGCCATCGACGGCAGTGTAGGCATCGGTACGACATCACCTCATCTAAGTGCTCTCTTTGAGTTAAAGAGCATTCAGAAGGGATTTCTTCCTCCCAGGATGACAAAAGTATTTCGTGATGCTATTCCTGCACCTGCACAAGGATTGTTAGTTTTCTGTACGGATTGTATACCCTCCGGATCATACAGTTATGACGGTACAAAATGGATAGGTGGTTCAGCGTCGATCCTACAGGATTATGATGAAGATACCTATATTTCCGTTGAAAAAAATCCTGATGAAGACAAAATAAGATTTACCACAAATAATGTTGAACGAATGATTATCACTAATGGCGGAAAGATTGGAATTGGAAAATCATCACCAAATTACTTATTAGATATTGTGGGTCAGGGACAAAGGTCAATTAATATTGTGGATAGTACTAACCTGGTTGGGACTTCCTACGGTATTTATAACCTTCAGGGAGGAAGTGCGTCAGGTGTGAAAAACGGTGCTCTTAATTTAATCACAAACTCAAATAATTCTTTTCACATTGGGACAAAAAATCTATTGTATGGCACTGGTACGGGTGAACGAATTGGAACACTAAATGAAATAGATGCAAAAGGATCTATCTCATATGGAACGTATAACGCCTCAACCTCTCTTTTCGGATTCCATTATGGAAGTTATAATGAATTATATACCTTTGGGAATTCGTCTTTATACGGTGTCCGTAACTCAATAGAGCCAGGTACAGGTGTAGCTTATGGCTTATTGAATGAAGTTTATATAAATAATAATATTTCCGTTACTCCTGCTTATGGAACTTATAATACTCTTATAGGCATCGGACCAAGAATTATTTATGGAACATATAATAATATGAGTATTAACGGAGACGGATTTCACTATTCAATTTACAATAAGTTCTCAGGGGGAGGGGCAGGTACTCATTTTGGTACGTGGAATGAAATGGAAAACGGTTCTGGAAAACAATATGGGCTTTATAATAATATTAGTAATTCATATGACAGTTTGCATTGTGGCGTATTTAGTTCATTAAGTGGTAGTGGATCAGGAGATCATATAGGCACAGAAAATCAAATATCCGGATTTGGATCAGGTATTCAATTAGGGATTCAAAATAAAATATCCAATGAAGGAAATGGAATACATTACGGGATAAAGAATGAATTATCAGGTAGTGGTACTGGACAACATTATGGCTCCTATAATGAGTTATCAGGCGTTGGTGAGGGGACTTGTTACGGAGCGGTTTCACATATTACAAACTCAGGTGGATTTTCACATTTTGGTTTATATAATGAATTGTCAGGGAATGGACATGGAAGTCATTATGGAATTAATAATCTATTAAATGGATTTGGAAATGGGAATCATTTTGGCAGCTATACTCAATTAATTGGTGCGGGAAATGGTGTTCAATGCGGCGCATATACATTAATATATAATAGCGGTGGCAATCCTCATTACGGAGTATTTAATGAACTTTCGGGTGAGGGTGCTGGAGAACATTATGGTGTTTTTAATAATTTGAGTGGCTTTAGTGACGGCACACAGTTTGGTACAAAGAATAACATTACCAATTACGGCAGCGGTACTCATATTGGAACTATAAATGAATTTTCTGATATAGGATCCGGAACTCAGATCGGAACGTTAAACGATATAAACAATTTCGGGAGTGGAATACATTATGGTATAAAAAACGAATTATCTTTTACTGGTTCAGGGTTGCAATATGGAACACATACCACTATATCAAATACAGGCAGTGCCGCTCACTACGGATCAAGTCATACATTATCTGGTGTAGGAACAGGCGCGCAATACGGTACTTATAATGAAATTTCAAATACTGGAAATGCAATTCATTATGGAACTGTTAATTTACTATCAGGAATAGGAGGAGCCCCTCAATATGGAATACGCAATGATTTAGTTACTTCTGGAAGTAGTAATCAATATGGAACCCGAAATGATATAATCGGTTCAGGAACGGGAATTCTTCATGGAACATATACTACCATTTCCAGTACGGGAGATGGCGTACACTATGGTACCAGAAATGTTCTTTCAGGGACAGCGAATGGAACTAAATATGCGGTTTTTGGATCAGTAAATGCAGGTGCAGGGGGCACCAAATATGCCGGTTATTTCGATGGCAATGTCACAGTAACAGGTACTTTCAACAATCCATGTGATCGGAAGTTAAAAAGCAATATTTCTTTATTATCGGAACGTGTAAGTTTGGAAAAATTAGAGCAATTAAAAATTTATGAGTACTATTATAAATGTTCAGAATTCCCATTTATGGCACTTCCTGTAGCATTACAAACAGGTATGATTGCACAGGAAGTTGAAGAGATTTTCCCTGAATTAGTAAATAAAAATATCCATCCTATAGATAATGATAAAGATTCTACGGAGACGAACATAGATGATTCAGAACTTGAATACCTGAGTGTAAATAATTTGGGCCTGGTCCCTCATCTGGTGAACGCAATAAAAGTACTTGCCAGTCAGAGCGCCAAGTATGAAGATGAGATTTCAAAGCTAAATACGGATGTTGGGGACCTGATGATTATTGTTAAGCAGCTTCAGGAAGAAATTCAATCTGTCAAAACAAAATAGCCATGATTCGTGCTATATTTTGTATGCGGACTGGAATTCAATATTAAAATCATTCTAGGTAGTTTGAATTTTGTGGATTGAATTTAATTCGACGTAATTGACCAGGACCATGGAGTTAATCTCCTAACCCTGCGTCGGAATCCTTTCAGGTCAGTTTGTCTGGAAAACAACCAGAAGATAATTGAATTATGGTAAAGTAATATTAATGGTTAGTTGATGTATAAAGTTGAAATATCAAATGAAATTGTCCTTTCTAAAAACATTGATATCAGTTCATTTACCAAAGGGATGTACACTGTTACGGTGAGCATTCGGTTTGGTTTGCGATCTGGGACCATTGTGAAAATGTAATCGAGTGTATTTAAAATAAAACTGGAACCCACGCTCACACTTGTTTGCTAAAAAGGAGTTGATGGGTGCTGTCGCTAATGCAACATCTATTTTTTTCAATGACATGAAGATTGAGAAGTGTAATCAGGTAGTAGATACCATTTGTTAGATCACAACAATTCTACAGGACTGAGTACCTTTAGGATAAATGCTTACATCCTATAAATCTGACACGATCGCTGCGATATCGACTGGGGAGGCAGTCTCCGCTATTGGTATGATCCGCTTATCGGGACCGAAAGCGATTGCTATAACAGAGAATATATTCAAAGGCGCTGTGCTTGCAGAAGCAGATTCTCATACTGCACATTTTGGAAGGATCGTGTATGATGATGGTACGGTGCTTGATGAAGTGGTGATTACGGTTTACAAAGCTCCTCGATCTTACACTACTGAAGATGTAATAGAGATCAGTTGTCATGGTTCGCCTTACATTCTGAAGGAGATCCTTACACTTCTTGTAAAGAAAGGTGCCCTTCCTGCAGATCCGGGTGAGTTTACCATGCGTGCATTCATCAATGGCCGGATGGATCTATCGCAAGCGGAGGCTGTTGCAGATCTGATCGAATCGCAATCGAAAGCTTCGCACCGTATGGCCATGCATCAAATGCGTGGTGGTGTGTCAAATGAAATAAAAACCCTTCGTCAGAAATTACTTGACTTCGCCAGTCTCATCGAACTCGAACTTGATTTTGGTGAAGAAGACGTTGAATTTGCAGATCGTACTCAATTGTCTTCGCTGGTCAATGAGATCCTCGAGATGATCCGGCGATTGAAAAATACATTTCATCTCGGCAATGCGATCAAAGAAGGAATTCCAACTGTTATTGCCGGTCGACCCAATGCAGGGAAGTCCACTATTCTCAATCGTTTGCTTAATGAAGAACGTGCTATAGTTTCTTCCATCGCAGGCACTACGCGAGATACCATTGAAGAGATACTAACAATTGAAGGTGTGCAGTTTCGTATCATCGATACTGCCGGCATCCATGAAGCGCATGATGAAATTGAATTGATTGGCATCCAGCGCACCATGGAGAAAATCGAACAGGCTTCAGTTCTTGTTTATGTATTTGATGTCACGGAATTATATCCTTCTGATGTATTAAGAGATATCGGCGCTATACAGCCCGGCAATGCAAAAATCATTCTTGCTGCAAATAAAATGGATCGCAATCCATATCTCAATCCTGAAGAATATCGCATTGGTGATTATGGGCTCGTACCCCTCTCAGCCCTCAACAATATGAATATCGAATATCTCAAAGAAACAATCAGTCAGAGTGTGACGAGTGAAATCCCTTCTGATATTCCGATGATTAGTTCGCTGCGGCATTATCATGCATTGGAACGAACGGAAGAAAGATTAGGGGCAGTGCTTGAAGGTTTTGCTGCTGGTACTACACATGATTTTGTGGCGCAGGATATCCGGCAGGCATTGTATCATTTAGGGGAGATTACAGGGCAGATTTCTACGGAGGATCTTTTAGGAAACATCTTTGGGAGATTTTGTATTGGAAAGTGAAAATATTAGTCCAAGCAAAAGTTATTGCCAATTGAATGCTGTATTAGCTAGTCGAAGAATGGCGAACAGGAAGCCGTCCTCGGAATGACGAAAGTGTTGCGCGACCTATATTCATCCTCATCGTCCAGGATATAATTGATATCCTTTTGTTTCGTGGTATAGTATTCAGACTTCATATCCTTCACCAACACAGAAAGCTCCTCCCGTACCATCTCATACCGCTCGCTCAGATGCTTGACAAAGACCAGGGGCAGGATGTAGTTCTTATAGTTGTTCTCCGAAACGGCGCCCCGCAGTTCATTGGCGGCGTCCCAGAGTTCTATTTCAAAATCGATGTCGGGTTTGGGCATTATTTCATTAAGTAATTGATAAACAGAATATTATTCTTTATTTTAGAAAATATTTGCATTATTTTTAGTTAAATTATAAAATATTTGACAAGATCTGAGCAAAACTCATTTTAAGTGGAAAAATTTTGATTCAACTTCAATTTTTTAAGTTTATAGTGGAAAATATTTGTTATTTTTGTGATTATAATATATTTATTTTGACATTAATCGTGAAAATCTCGAATTAAATGGATAAAATTATACCGACTGAACTCCCTGAAATCGTCTTTTCATCAAGTAATTCTGCCATCAGCAGGCAAATCTCCAAACTAGAGAAAAGTGGATTTCTCAGGAAGATCGCTCCTCGTGTGCACACCTCCAATCTACAGGATCATCCTGAGACGATCATCCGGCGTAACCTCTTTCAACTATTGGGAACACTTTATCCAGGGGTCGTTCTAAGCCATCGTTCGGCTTTGGAATATAAACCTACCCCTTCTGGCAATATCTATTTGACCTATTCGTATACAAAAAAAGTGAAATTGCCCGGACTCACCCTTAATTTTTTGGAAGGTCCGGAGCCAATCGAAGGCGACAATCCATTATCC
>JALYSC010000139.1:0-6115 GCA_030855005.1 Bacteroidota bacterium
TGCTTGTCGATGTCGATACGACTGACAAACGTGGAATATCCTCCGATGATCACCATGATCATCAGGTTGGCAACCATTGTAATATCGACCAGTGTCAATACTCCCAGCATCAGGGCAGATTCAGAAATCTCATCTATCGTCATACATAGATGGATAAGCTCCATGACAAACTTATAAGCATATAGTACTCCGCCGACAATCAGGCCAAGATACAGTGGAGCCTGCACCCAGCGACTTGCGAATATGAGATTCTCGATAAAGTTTTCTGTCTTCTTTAAAAACATATCTATAGTTGGTTGATGGTATTGAATGCAAATCGAAATTTCAAGCTTCAGCGTGAAGGCGCCTCCGGCGCTCACAAAATCCATAATTTAAATGGATATCTGCAATCGCATTACAGAGACAAATAAAAATGCAGGCGGTGGAACCACTCATTTAATACCCACCACTTTCAACACCTACTGTGCCCATTTGTCCAGCACAGCTTCGGACAACAGGACGATAATACGGGAGGTCGAATTGGTGCCAATGATTACCGGCTTGTTAGTAACTAATCCAATAATACATCAGTTGTAATGCCTGGAACACCAACGCACAAATTGGATTCGGTTAACCAATATAGTCCAGAATCTTCACAAATAATATCCATCTTTATACAACGATTTAGGATCGAAAAAATGAAAACAATTAATGCTCATTGGTCATATTTACAAGAGACAAATTCATTATTTTCATATACGGACAGATCCATATTGGATTGACAAGTTACCTGTTGATAATTGGGTTGCATATACTATTGCAGATCATGAAGATGAAGACCTGGTCATGAAGGCTATTCCTATCTGTTTAGATAAACAAGTCACTTATACTTGTAGTGCAGGATCGCTTGCAGGTTTTACGCATATCTCATTTGATATTGAAAATGTTAAAAGAAAATTTGAAGAAGCGGAAAAGGATGAAATGGAAATTGACAATGATTCAGTATTCATGACAACATTTGATGAAGATATTAGTGAAGAATTTTGGTTTGCGGCTACAGTAGCATATCATCCAACTATAGTAACGGACACCATGATTTGTTTAGATTTTACTACAACAGGACATAAGGCTCACCTGATTGAATTAATTAGAAAGATAAACGCTGGGTGGCTTCCTCCCGACGATGAAATTAAAGAGTCGGCACATAATACAAGAAGGCTCAAAATGAGTACATGTAACATGGATTAGAATTCAATATTTCCTTGTGGGCTTGAGAAAATGGCTAAAGTTTTAATGCATTTAATGTAAAAAAATAATCTACATAATTTGTTAATCTGTGAAGCCCTGCAGTTACAACTACTTATGGTCTCACTTTCTCACAGTTCTCACTTTCTCACAATCCTTGGCCTAAACCTGCACCATGATGAGCGCCTGGCTGCGAAGAGTCACTGACCCACCCAACCTTCACAACACCTTCTATAGTCTAACGTAAAAACTATAGCATGAAACAACATCTACTACCTTTCCTATACACCTTACTTATATTACTTCCCGATATAACATCCGCGCAGGTCACTCTACCCTACTATTCCGGATTTGACAGCCCGGCAGAACGAAATGGCTGGGGCCTATACCGCACAGGAGAAGCGGCCATCGGTAGCTGGGCATTAGCTAGTATTGGAGGATTTTCACCACCTGCGTGCATGGGTCATGATTACTCCCCTTCATCTGGCGCCACGCTGGCAGATGACTGGTATGTATCTCCAGGATTTTCAATTCTTAATGGAGCCACATTGGATTCAATCCGATATTTATTTTCAGGATTTAGTGTTCCGGCATCTGATGATACTATTGGTGTATTTCTGCTAATCGGATCTCAGAATCCTGCCAATGCAACTTCCATCACCACCCTTGCCGACTTCCGTGGGAATCTTTACATTGCTGATAATGTATATCGCCTCCTTGAACCTGTGGCATTGTCCACATCCATCGAAACCGCATACCTGGCTATCCGATATAGAAATGCAGATGTGAGTTCTAGATGGCTTACCGTTCGATTTGATAACGTAGCAATCAGCGGACAAACAACTTCTGTCAACCCAACAGATACTCCCTTATCCATTTCATTATTTCCAAATCCCTGCACGACTACATTAACCATTCAACATAACAATGATGGAGGCCAATTATTTGTGCGCGATATAAGTGGAAGATTAATAAATCAATGTTCATTACTTAGGGGTCAAAGCACGACTACTATTGATGTAGTAGATCTTCCTGTTGGATTCTACAACATTGTGATCGAACAAGCCAACCGAAATGCCTCATTGAACTTTAGTAAGAATTGAAAATTTGTGATTCGTATTGAAGAGTGGATGTGATAAGGCTTAAAAATCTTTTATCACAACTTACACCATACGGACATATTCCATCATGTCCAATACTATCCTACGTTGGACCATAATTTGGAATGACTTGAATAGTTTTTATTAAAATTGATAGTAAAAACTGACGGTTTTGGGTGTTTAACAACGTTCCCTACAACCACTGATAATCAACCAGTTGTGAATAGTGGCACTACTAGTAGTGCCACAGGGGTCTAACGTGCTGATTGTCAGCGGCCCCGGATAGTTATCCACATACCATTATTAGCAAATTTTAGAGATTACCTGGCAAACACAAAATTTTGAATAAATACGGCGGCTTTTGGTCCCATTAGCCAATGTATAAGGATTGGTTGCTCCTCCGATATTTTATGGCTTATTGTGCAAGAGCAATCTGCAAATCTTACCTCATCATCATTTATACTTTCCGGACAAATTCTGATTTCAGCTCCATCGCCCCAAAGCCATCAATTCTGCAGGTTATATTATGATCCCCGTCCGAAAGTCGGATATTTCTGACTTTGGTACCTGCTTTCAAACCTCTTGGTGCACCTTTGACAGGAAGGTCTTTGATGAGCAAAACAGAATCTCCATTTTGAAGTACCACACCATTTGAATCTTTAATCTCTGCATTGATCCGAGGAGTGCTCTCATTAATTTCCTCAGTTGGAATCCATTCATGGAAGCACTGTGTACAGACCCACTTGGGCTGGTCTTCGTAAATTAATTCAGAATGGCAAATGGGACACTGCATAAAATTGATGTTAATGTTTGATGAAGGAGGTGAAGGTAGGAATATGATTGCAGACGCCAGCAGTGGAGGAATTTAGCGTTGATCCTCCAGATTCTAAATGCAAAATTGGATCTACACGGTTAAATAGTAAATGAGTATTAGGGTGTCGGCGATATCTTTCAATTTATTCCATTCTACCTTCCTTTGCCATCTTCTCTTTGAATTTTGTAAAGCGGGTAGAATTTGGAACTGTGGTCTCTTCTTTCACAAGATCTTCAATGGAACAGCTTTCTTTTGTATTTACCACAATTGATGTATCAATCGCAATATCTGTTTGTGGTTCTTAGCAGGAAGCAAATAGCGTGTGGAAATAATCAGCGAGAAAAGGATCTGATTTTTTATTTCGTTTTGTTTGCTTAAATACACAATGGTTGTGAAAAGTATATTCAAGAAAACCCGGGGTTTGCAATTTGTGAGGTACTCCTATCACCTCGACCCCATGCTAAATCATGGGGTTACCTATTCCTTTACATTTTCTGCATTTAACTCATGCTGCAGAATGGAGGTGTAGATCATATCTCACTGACCCACCCAAATGGGAGAAGGTACTCATATGGAATCTACTTTGGTGGGGACTGTATGGATCCATGGACTCGATTATCCATATGCTTAAGCATAGAGATCTGTGCGATGAAATTAATTCTCCACTACAACTCTCCTCATTCCAACTCCTTGCTTACTATCCACACGTACCACATACGTGCCAGCTGCTATTCCCTTTACATCGATCTTTTGCACATTGTGCCAAGTACCCATCTTCGCACCTAACACAGAATACAAGGTCACTGAATAATCACCGATGACTTTAACATCAATATTTAAAGTCGACGAAACAGGGTTGGGATAGATTGACAATGCCTCATCATTAAGTATATCTTCCGCTGCAGAAATTAACACAGAATCGAAACGCGTACCTGAATTATAAATTTCTTTAGTCACAGGATCAGACAACCATGCAATTACATAGATTTGATCAGCATCCCATCCAGCATTTACAGAATAGTTATAAGTTTTAGATGCAGATCCGGAACTGAGATCAATCTCTTCACCAGCGGCAGGGCCTACAAAATCACGGAAGACATTGTGATGAATAGTCTCGCCATTAGGTGCTGTGAAGTGAACCACCTTTTCTACAATAGCTGCGAATAACCGACCGGTCTGAAGTGAGCCACCTACAAAATCCTCGAGCGTAATATCAACTGTCCTGTTTTCTCCAGAAGTTTCCTGTACCTGCACTTGCAACCAGGAATCATTACCTGTGACTGCATCCATCACACTATTCGTGACACCATTAGAGGATTTGAAATCAAGACCATTGATTGCTACAGTGGGCGTACCAAATATTTCGCCAGTGTAAAACTGAAAGCGTACAGTATTGTCGGGGATATTTGATTGATAAAATACACAACTACTATACGGCGTACCAGGATAGAAGCTGATCAAATGATATTGACTCTCATAAGCCTGGAGGCGATTGAATAGATTCGGATTCTGCGATGCGCAGATCGGACATGGTGTATTCGTAAATAATTCCAGAGTCGCATACCGCGATGGCAATTGCTGCCCACTTACTATTTGTGCCAATGCACAAAGGATGATGAATATAAAAGAACGAAAGGTAAAGGAGAGGTTATGCAAGATCATGTGGTTTTTTAACATATCAGTATTTGAAATCGAAGCGCAAAGGTAGGGTTCTAAGTGGAAACAAAGTGTTAACGTAGATTTTGCAGATATTATTTAAAAAATGAATTTTCGCAGTTTTGATCTTCCATACTGCAGGTATTGCATACAAACGTAATATGATCTCCGTCTCAGTTGCTATCGAAGCTAATATTAGATTAACAACTAAGGCTAATGTTGAATCCCTTGAATTATCCAGGTTTTCATTCTTCGATACTGTGACTGTTTAATCTGCATATCAGATTGTGGATGATACGAAAGCCTTTTCACTTGATTTATTATATTATATGTCACCATTCGCTACCCTCTATTATAAAATAACCTCGCACTTATCTATTGCATTGAATGCCAAAGTTAAATACAACAAGTTGCAGCCATTTTTCACATTATAGGTCACTGGTGATCCAGGATACGCACTTACCATTGAGCAAAAAAAAATGATACCATAATACTCAACTGGTTTATGTTTTTTAAAGCTGGTGTGGCATATTCCTTTAGCCTGGCTGAAAAGCTAAATGCAAAAAAAATAAGAAGAATCCCTTTCCGGAAAAGCATTTGATCGGGAGACCAAATTGGTTTAAAACCAGATATAACGAGCCCTCCATATCAACTATGATTTCGCTGCAATCCAGTGTGTTATGGAGTAGTGGCACTACTAGTAGTGCCACAAGGGTCTAACTTGCTGATTGTCAGGGTCCCCAGGTAGTTATCCACGTACCTTTGTTGCCTCTTTGGCCATATATCCAATTAAACCCGTTTTTTTGCCCTACCACAGCTTCCAAAAAAAATATTGCCAATCAACAAATTAATCGTAATATTACGATACAATGGGTGCGACAAAGATTGAATTATTCTCCAAAAAACATCTGCAGATAGCAGCAATGGCCAAAGCTTTGGGACATCCTGCACGCATTGCCATCTTGCAAAACCTCGCTAAATCAGACTCATGTATATGTGGTGACCTGGTTGAAGAACTCGGCCTCGCTCAAGCTACGATCTCGCAACATCTCAAAGAACTGAAGGCTGTAGGTCTAGTCCAAGGCACCATCGAGGGTACATCAGTATGTTATTGTATTGATCCTGTGATTTGGAAGGAATATGCTGATGTTTTCAAGAACTTTTTCACTACCAAGATAAGCAACAGTAAATGCTGCTGACCTTTTTTTAAATCAATCAATCGTAATATTACAATAAACTAATTTTATCTATGAAAACTGAACAAGAACTCAAATCATTGGTCCGCGATAAATACAGCGAAATCGCTTTACAGGATAAAGAG
>JALYSC010000139.1:6125-7545 GCA_030855005.1 Bacteroidota bacterium
CTAATCAATCTTCCTGTTGCGGATCCGGTGGTTGCAGCACTGATGTAGTTAATATCATGACAGACGACTATACAATTATGAATGGATACATTCCCGATGCTGATCTTGGATTAGGATGCGGACTACCTACACAATTTGCACAAATAAAAGAAGGTGATACAGTGGTTGATCTTGGCAGTGGTGCCGGAAATGATTGTTTTATTGCACGAAATGAAACCGGAGAAAGTGGAAAGGTGATTGGAATTGATTTCACTCCCGCCATGATTGAACGGGCGATGGCGAATGCCAGGAAATTAGCATATGAGAATGTAGAATTCCGTCAGGGTGATATCGAGGATATGACATTGGGGGATAATACTGCTGATGTAGTGGTCAGTAATTGCGTATTAAACCTAGTCCCAAATAAAAATAATGTATTTAAAGAAATCTATCGCATTCTTAAACCAGGTGGCCACTTCAGCATTTCAGACATCGTTCTCGAGGGGAATTTACCTGAAGGATTGCAGACAGCCGCTGAGATGTATGCAGGTTGTGTATCCGGCGCCATCCAGAAAGCATCCTACCTTGATTTGATTCAATCCAATGGTTTTATTGAAATCGGTGTGCAAAAGGAAAAGGCAATCATTATACCAGATGATATCCTAAGTCATCATCTGACTAACGCACAAATAGAAGATTTCAAAAAAGGTGCTACAGGTATCTTTAGTATCACAGTGTATGCTAAAAAACCTGCGGGCAAAAAGGCATGTTGCGGAACATCATGTTGTAATTAACATGATCATGAAACGAATCCTTATACTCTGTACCGGCAATAGTTGCCGCAGTCAGATGGCCGAAGGTTATATGCGTCACTTTGTAAAAGACAAGGCAGAGGTATTCAGTGCAGGACTTGAAGCACACGGTGTCAACCCCATTGCTGTCTCTATCATGAAGGAAGATGGTATTGACATATCCAATCAGACTTCCAATACGATAGATGATTATCGCGACATTGACTTTGATTTTGTGATCACAGTTTGCGATAATGCGAAAGAACATTGTCCATACTTTCCTTCTAATGCACTTATGTATCACCAGGATTTTCCGGATCCTTCTAAACTAATTGCAAGCCCTGAAGATATCAGAAAAGCGTTCAAAGAAGTCCGTGTTTTGATCCGCCAATATTGCCATGATTTCGCTGCAAATCAGGGGTTTTTATAGTAGTGCCACTAGTAGTAGTGCCACTAGGGTCTAACGTGCTGATTGTCAAGGGCCCCGGATAGTTATCCACATGCCTGTTCCGAGAGAGTTAAATACCTTACTTTTCGCTGTCAAGCCACGTTAAATATGTCCCATCCAAAAGACAACACTCTCGAATTCGGCCTCTACACTTTCGCAGATGTGCCATTAACTCAAGGTGATAAAAACGCAGTAACACATC
>JALYSC010000544.1 GCA_030855005.1 Bacteroidota bacterium
ATAGTATTCCTGATCACATTCTCAGCAGCCCCATCCTCACCGGTAACGATCTGGGAAAACTGGCAGGTCAGTTGAAATTACCAACCGACTCAGAAATCGCATCAGCGGCTATCTTGCCTGAAGTGCAGTCTACACTCACAAGAGATGCTTCAATTGCGAGCAAGCATTATCTCGCGAAAACTTTTCTGGATCGCGGAGATGTGTCTATTGGATTTAGTATTCTGTTGATCTAGCTCCATCGTGCCTCGTGCCTCCCCCTTGTTTCTGCGAAAACCCCTGAGAAAGAACGGGACCCTGGTGGAGCTGCACTAAGAGGTTGAGCAAAGCTGGTCGAAGCTCGCACGTAACGCTCATCCATGTGCCGCTCATGGCAAGGAACGTGAAAAAAATGAGGAGATAAAACTAAACTTTCTAAACCGATGGTAAACGAAGTTGCCATACTCAACTTCCTCAACACTGTCTCCATTTGCAAACTGTATGCTCCCTGCTAATCCTTGCTCCACGGATAATGATGAACCCCACCAGACTCATCATCAATCCGGCGAAATCCATGATTTCCAAAATAATCACGCTGTGCCTGGATAAGATTAGCCGCCGGATAACGAAGTGATGCTCCCGCAATATATTGAGATGCAGACACCAGGCAAGGCGTAAAGACAGTCTCTGTAGTCGCAACCTGATTAATACGTCGCAGACCGGACCAGCCTGATTTGATCACTCCCTTGACATAAGGATGAAGAATGAGTTCATCATTCCAGTCATGCCATAGATCGGTAAATTGATTCATCATAGCAGAACGAATAATACATCCATTCGTCCACAGTGCAGATAGTTCAGACAGATTAATATTCCATTGATATTTTCTGGATGCAGCACGAATTAATGAAAATCCTTCATGATAATTTATAATGCGTGCCAATTGATAAGCGTTGAATAAATCATTCGTACTCAGCGCAGAATTTTTTCTGCTTTGCACGGAAGTGATTTCATCCAGATGAATTCGGATGTGACGCTGCGCAGATAGATAGCGCGCATGCAAGGCTGCTGAAATCATCATTGCAGGAATTCCAAATGCTGCTGCCGTCTGGACTGCCCAACCACCCGTTCCTTTACTGCCGGCACTGTCGAGAATTTTATCAAGGATATGCCCTTCCTGATTTTTTTCACGAAGAATATTGACAGTGATATCGAGAAGATAACTTGAAGCTTCAGTAGTTTTCCAGTTTGCCAGCACTTCTGCAGTATGATCCGATGTCAGGCCTACAGCCCATCGCAACAGCGTATACAATTCTGCGATGAGTTGCATCTCAGCATACTCAATACCATTGTGAACCATTTTGACAAAATGACCCGATCCATCCGGACCAATGTAGTTGCAGCACGGCTCACCGCGAAAATCTTTAGCGGCAATAGCACGCAGATATACGGACGCCAGATTATACGCTTCCCGGCTTCCTCCCGGCATGATGGAGGGCCCTTTAAGAGCACCTTCCACGCCACCCGAAATACCACAACCTAAAAAATGAATTCCTTTTTCTTCAAGGTCTCTCACACGCTCTTGGGTATCCTCGAAATGGGAATTACCACCATCAATAATCACATCACCTTTTTCCAAAAATGGTACTAAGGAATCAATCATCTCTTTTGTCGACTTTCCTGCAGGAACCATCAAAATAACAATTCGTGGTATCTGGAGGCTTTCAACAAATCTAGTCAGATCATCAAATCCCTGTGCTTCCTTAAGTTCGGTATGAGTTGCAATGGCTTTAGCAGCAATGTATTCTTCTACATTCTCAATATGACGGTTATACAACGAAAGTGAAATCCCATGTGAAGCCAGATTCCGGCTCAGGGGAGTTCCCATCGATCCAATTCCAATAACGCCAAGCTTTGATTTCATACCTCCACTGCTTTTAAGACCGCTGCCTCTATTTCTTTTACTGACTGATCAATATCAATAGTAATGCCATATACTGGTTCTTCAAGAGCATCAAATTGAGACTGTAATAATACGGGATTCATATAGTGACCTTCCCGGCTATTAAGCCTTGCGCAAATGACATCATATTTTCCCTTAAGATATACCCACCTGACTGGCAAGCTATGTTCTGAAGTTAGAATTTGCCTGTAAGACTCTTTGAGAGCAGAGCACGCCAGAATCCCGCCATTGTTATAAACAAGGTGCATTATTTCATCATTTAGGATCTGAAGCCACGGCCCCCTGTCTTCATCTGTCAATGGCAGACCCGATTTCATTTTTTCTCTGTTAGCCAGCGAATGAAAATAATC
>JALYSC010000545.1 GCA_030855005.1 Bacteroidota bacterium
GATCATGAATCTATTGGACGCATCATCATTGATTATCTGAAGGATCAGTTTCACGGCACCTTGCCGTTATCGCAACACATGTTTACCGGATTGTATCACAGGCCCTTTTTCCATCAACTTATCAGTGGACAACTTGATTTGGACAGGTTAGATTATTTATCGCGGGATAGTTTTTATACGGGGGTTGCTGAAGGTGTAGTCGGCCATGATCGAATTCTTCGGATGTTGCAGGTAGTAGATGACCAATTGGTTGTTGAAGAAAAGGGATTATACAGCATTGAAAAATTCCTTGTAGCTCGCAGGATTATGTATTGGCAAGTATATCTGCATAAAACTGTTTTGGCTGCTGAATTGATGGCGAAACGAGTAGTGCAGTTGCTATGGCAGGAAAATCTACTTGCACGCGCTCCATACATCGCTCCTGAGCTGAATTATTTTTTATCGCAGCCTATCGACCTCAACGCATTCAGGAATGACCTGGAGCATGTGTTGCCGCATTTTCAATTACTGGATGATGTTTCGATTGAATATAGTTTCAAACATCTTCAAAATTATCCGAGCCGTCCTATTGCATTTCTGACTTCTCACCTGATAAATCGGAACCTGCATAAAATCCAATGGAGTGATCGTGATTTTGAACCTTCAGAGATTGAAGCAGTCACATCTGAAGCTCAAAGAAAATATGGTTGGTCCAAAGAAGAAGCGGATACCCTTGTCTGGACCGGTAGCGAGGCGATCAAAGCTTATACGGTGGATCAGGATGAAATTCAGATTCTGACGAAGGATGGAGATATTCTACCCTTCTCAGCTTTCCTCAATCCGGCGGTAGAAATCAGCCTCAACCGGAAATATTTCCTCTGTTATCCGGCCTGATCCTGAGGTTCCGGCTTCCAAACATTTTACATCTTTGCAGGCACAGCCAATTAACTATGAATAATAATATGGATGCACAGACCATCTTCGAACTCATTCGTAAGGAAGAAAACCGTCAGCGGAAAGGCATAGAACTGATTGCTTCAGAGAATTTTACTTCTACATCGGTCCTGGAAGCTATGGGTTCCTGCCTCACCAATAAATATGCTGAAGGATATCCTGGAAAACGATATTACGGAGGTTGCGAGGTCGTTGATGAAGTAGAGACTATTGCTATTGATAGTCTTACATCACTCTTTGGCGCCGAATATGCGAATGTGCAGCCTCACTCAGGCGCTCAGGCTAATTCGGCAGTATATCTCGCCTGCATGAAGCCGGGAGATACAATGTTGGGATTAAATCTATCTCATGGTGGTCATCTCACGCATGGCTCGCCTGTCAATTACAGTGGTCTGACATTTAATGTAGTACCGTATAGTGTTATCCGGGAGACGGGTCTTGTGGATATGGATGAAGTCTATGCTCAGGCTAAAGCACACAGTCCGAAGATGATTATCTGCGGAGCGTCTGCCTATTCCAGGGACTGGGATTACCAACGCTTCCGGGAGATTGCGGATGAAGTTGGCGCGTTACTGATGGCGGATATCGCCCATCCTGCCGGGTTGATTGCTGCGGGCTTATTAAATGATCCGCTGCAGCACTGTCACATTGTGACATCTACCACACATAAGACGCTGCGAGGTCCGCGAGGTGGTATCATCATGATGGGTCGTGAATTTGATAATCCATGGGGGCGCACAACTAAAAAAGGTGAACAGATAAAGATGTCTGCCATACTGAATAGTGGTGTATTCCCTGGTATGCAGGGTGGTCCGCTCGAACACGTAATTGCTGCAAAAGCAGTTTCATTTATTGAAGCATCTTCAAATGAGTTTAAGGCTTATTCTAAAAATGTAATTTCCAATGCCCAGGCAATGGCTTCTGCTTTTGTTGACCTGGGATACCAGATCATTTCGGGAGGCACTGATAATCATCTCATGCTTATTGATCTTTCCAATAAAAAACTAACCGGAAAAGAAGCGGAGGAAGCTTTAGGAAGAACTGATATTACCGTCAATAAAAACATGGTTCCGTTTGACAAACACAGTCCTTTTGTCACTTCAGGAATTCGTGTAGGTACTGCTGCTATTACGACAAGAGGAATGGATGAAAGCGATTGCCGCAAAATTGTGGAATGGATGGACCGTGCATTGATGAACCGCACTGATGATGCTGTTTTGAAATCTATTCACCAGGAAGTCAACACATTTGCACATGGCTTTCGGTTGTTTCCCGATGAATAAATATGGATCTAACGCAAAATTGTTAAATCTCCCGTCATGATGATTGGTTTTACCGCATTTTGAAACCA